>CACYDB010000001.1 GCA_902773035.1 uncultured Ruminococcus sp.
AGCGTATCAGGGCGAGCCTGCGTACTGTTCTGCGCGGATAATCAAAAGGTTTATTATTCTAAAAACGAAAATAAACAAATGAAGCCCGCCTCAACCACAAAGCTAATGACTACGCTGCTCACCTTGGAGTACGCGGAGAAAAACAATAAAAAAGTCACCTTCACAAAAGAGATGATTGCCGAGGGCAGCAGTATGTACCTCAAGCTCGGCGAGCAAGTTACCCTCAAAGACCTTGCCGCTGGCTTAATGCTCTGCTCAGGCAACGACGCCGCCAACGCCGCGGCGATCTCAATCGCGGGAAGTACCGAAAAATTCGCCGCTCTTATGAACGACCGCGCGAAGAAAATCGGTATGAATCATACTCATTTCGTAACGCCGAGCGGACTTGACGACGAGAATCACTACTCAACCGCCTATGATTTAGCTCTGCTTATGCGCGAGGCTCTGAAAAACAAAGCCTTCCGCGAGCTCACCGCCAGGAAAACCGAAACCGTGAGCTTCATAAAGCCACGCAACAAAATCACGACCTACTCAAACCACAACCGCCTGCTGTCGCTCTACAGGCATTGTATCGGCGGTAAAACGGGCTACACCATGGCGGCGGGCAGATGTCTTGTCTCAGCCGCGAAAAAGGACGGACTTACCCTGATTTGCGTGACTCTCGACGACAGGCGCGACTGGCAGGATCATATAAGCCTGTACGACTACGGCTTCTCAAATCTGAGAATGAACACCCTCGACGATGATGATTTCTACCTCGAGGTCAACACGGTCGGCGGAAAAGCTCCCACCGTCACAGTGGCGGGAGAGGGCAAAACCTCCTTTGTGACCCGCGCGGACGATAAGGAAAAAATTGAGCGCAGGGTTATGCTCGACAACTTTCTCTACGCTCCCGTCAGAAAGAACAAGGTCGTCGGAAAGATAGAATATTTCCATAAAGGAAAAATAATCACCTCTCACAAGCTGAGAGCAGTTGAAGACAATAATTCTGTAAAAGAAAATAAATCTCTGTTTGAAATAATAAAAGGAATGTTTGAAAATGCGTTCTAAGCTCGTAAGACTTCAAAAATTTATGGCTGATTGCGGGGTAGCCTCACGACGCAAGTCCGAGGCGCTCATCGAGAGCGGCGCCGTCAAGGTCAACGGCAGACGCGCCGAGCTCGGCGACAAAATCAACCCCGACACAGACAAGGTCTATGTACACAACAAGCGCGTCGTCATCAAGAAAAAGGGCGGCAAGCGTTACATAATGCTCAACAAGCCGCGCGGCTACGTCACCACAATGAACGATGAGCGCGGCAGAAAGTGCGTCGCTGACTTGATCAAGGACATCCCCGAGCGTATCTATCCTGTCGGCAGACTCGACAAGGACTCCGAGGGGCTCCTGATTATGACCAACGACGGCGAGTTCGCCAATACCGTGACTCATCCGCGCACTCAGATCAACAAGGTCTACCACGTAACCGTCAAGCCCGACTTATCCGACGAGCAGGCTAAGCTCATAAGCCGCGGAATCGTGATCGACGGCAGAAAAACCGCGCCCTGCGAGGTAAGAATAATGTCAAGGGGCGAGGAGAGAGCCGCCGCCGAGTTTGTGCTCCACGAGGGCAGAAACCGCGAGATCCGCAAGATGTGCGAAATGGTCGGCGCCGAGGTCACACGACTGAGAAGGATCTCGATCGGTTCCGTCAAAATGGGCAAGCTCAAGCGCGGAATGTGGCGTGACCTGACTCCCGATGAGGTCAAGAAGCTGATAAATTCGGGTAAGCAGTAGTTTTTTAATTCATAATTATTTGAATTTAAACAAAACATTGATAATTTAGTTTAATAAAATATTAAAAGTGTGCAAATTGATTTTCGGCACACTTTTTTTCTTGCGATTTTACACAAATTAATATATAATAAAAATGTATATTTAATGTCAACTGTATAAGGGGACATTTGGCAATCTTTAAACTGGAGGACTAATATGAGTATTGAGAATGTAACTCAGGCTAAGGCGGCTATCGCCGATACTTCCGCTTATAAAACTCTCGCCTCATTTTTTGACGACGGCGAGTTTATGAGCGTTGACGTACTTGCTAAATCTCAGGACACCTACGCGGAGGTTGTCGCTGGCTACGGCACGGTTGAGGGAGTATTCGTTTACGCCTTTGCCCAGAATCCCGACTTCTGCGGCGGCGCTATGAGCAAGGCTCAGGCGGCAAAGCTCAAAAAAATCTATGACCTCGCCCTCAAAACAGGCGCGCCGGTCGTAGGATTTTACAATTCCAAGGGAGGCAGACTTGACGAGGGCAACGCGCTTCTCGCGGGTTACGGCGAGGTTCTTAACGCCGCGTCAAAGCTTTCGGGAGTAGTTCCGCAGATTTCCGTAATCCTCGGCGACTGTCTCGGCACATCGGCGCTCAACGCCGCTTCCGCTGACTTCGTAATCGCCTGCAAGGACTCTAAGCTCTCGCTCGACACTATGGGCGGTGACGCCGACGCTGAGTCAAACGCTAAATCAGGCGTAGCCTGCGTGATTGCGCAGGACGAGGCTGAGGCTGTATCAAAGGCTAAGGAGCTTGTTACATATCTTCCGCTCAATAATATAGTTGAGCCGTACTCCTTTGAGGCGGCGGATCCCGAGCCCGCCGATTGCATTGGCTCCAAGGTCGTTGACGCGGGCTCCGCGTTTAAGCTCTGCAAGGATTTCGGCGACATCAGCCGCACGGCTCTCGCGCGAATCGACGGTCATACCGTAGGTCTTGTTAATACTCTCGGCGGCACGCTTACCGCTGACGACGCAAATAAAATCGCTAAATTCATCCGCTTCTGCGACGCGTTCTCACTTCCGACGCTTACATTCGTAAACGCTTCGGGCTTTGAGGACATCAAATCAGCCGCAAAGGTGACTTCCGCTTACGCCGAGGCCACCACAGCCAAGATTTCAGTAGTAACAGGCACGGCTGTAGGCGCGTCATACATAGCCCTCGCGGGCGCGGGCGCTAACGCGGACGTAGTATTCGCCCTTCCCGACGCGGTAATAAGCCCCGTTAATCCCGAGGCTGCGGCGCTGATTCTCGCTCCCGAGAAGATGAACGTTCCCGTTGCCGAGCAAAAGGCGGCTGCGGAGCAGTTCGCTAAGGAGAATCTCTCGGCTGAAAAGGCCTGCGAGAACGGCTACGTTGACGACGTAGTATCTGAGGAAGAGCTCAGAAAAGCAATCACAACAACAATGTATATGCTCAGCGGCAAGAGGGTAGAGACTCTCTCCAAGAAGCATTCAACTATCTGATAAAAGGGGAAAATATTATGAAAAACTTACGCATTACAGTAAACGGCACAGCATACGACGTACAGGTTGAGGAGCTCGATTCCTCATCAGCTCCCGCGGCGACCGCGGCTGCTCCGGCGCCCGCTCAGGCTCCCGCTCCCAAGCCTGCCGCTTCATCAGGCGGCGCAGGCTCCGTTCAGGTAACGGCTCCGATGCCGGGTACGGTTGTAAGAGTTGAGGTCAAGCCCGGCGAGTCCGTAACATCAGGTCAGGATCTTGTTTTCATCGAGGCTATGAAGATGGAAACTCCCGTTAAGGCAGGTCAGGACGGCACGATCGCCTCAATCGAGGTCACAGCCGGCGACGCCGTTGATACAGGCAAGGTTCTCCTTACTATGAACTAAGAGGTAAGTTATGGCAAAAAAGATTTTAGTTACAGAAACAGCTCTGCGTGACGCTCACCAGTCCCTTATCGCTACAAGAATGACGACCGAGGAAATGCTTCCCGTGCTCTCAAAGCTCGACAAAATCGGTTATCACTCTCTCGAGTGCTGGGGCGGAGCGACATTCGACAGCTGTCTGAGATTCTTAAATGAGGATCCGTGGCAGAGACTTCGCACGATCCGCGAGAACTGCCCGAATACAAAGCTCCAGATGCTTTTCAGAGGTCAGAATATGCTCGGCTACCGTCACTACGCCGACGATGTTCTTGAATACTTTGTTCAGAAAAGCGTAGCAAACGGCATCGACATCATCCGTATTTTTGACGCGCTCAACGATATCAAAAACCTCAGCAGCGCGATCAAGGCGGCTAAAAAAGAGGGCGCTCACGCTCAGGTAGCGATCAGCTACACAACGGGTCCCGTTTTCACAAACGAGTATTATGTAGATTACGCCAAGCGTATCGCTGACGCGGGCGCGGATTCGATCTGCATTAAGGATATGGCGGCTCTGCTCACACCCTACAAGACCTACGAGCTCGTCAAGGCGATCAAGGAAGCTGTCAATCTTCCGATCGCGCTCCACACTCATTATACATCAGGCTTGGGTTCAATGTGTCTGATAAAAGGCGTCGAGGCAGGCGCGGATATTATCGACACCGCGATCTCTCCGCTCTCACAGGGAACCTCACATTCTCCGACAGAGTCAATGGTCGCCGCCTTCGCGGGCACCGAGTACGACACGGGGATCAACCTCGAGGACTTCACCGAAATCAGAAGCTACTTTATGGATTTACGCAAAAAGTACATCGACTCAGGACTTCTCGACACAAAGATCCTCACAGCCGATACAAAGGCTC
Source organism: uncultured Ruminococcus sp. (assembly GCA_902773035.1). Classification (GTDB taxonomy): domain Bacteria; phylum Bacillota; class Clostridia; order Oscillospirales; family Acutalibacteraceae; genus Ruminococcoides. The sequence continues at coordinate 4,557 of CACYDB010000001.1, forward strand.
TGCTCTATCAGGTTCCGGGCGGAATGCTCTCGAACCTTATCTCACAGCTCAAGCAGGCGGGCAAGGAGGATCAGCTCGACGAATGTCTCGCCGAGGTGCCGCGTGTGCGTAAGGACGCGGGTTATCCGCCGCTCGTTACACCGACCTCACAGATCGTCGGCACACAGGCTGTGTTTAACGTCATCACAGGCAAGCGTTACCAGATGGTAACCAAGGAGTTCCGCGGTATTATCGAGGGCAAATACGGCACAACGCCTATGCCTATCGACCCTGAGTTCCGTAAGTCGATCATCGGCGACGAGGAACCGATCACCTGCCGTCCGGCTGATTTGATCGAGCCTGAGCTCGACAAGCTCCGCGCTGAGATTCCGCAGTACATCGAGCAGGACGAGGACGTACTCTCCTACGCTCAGTTCCCCGAGGTAGCCACAAAGTTCTTTGAGAAACGCCGCGCCGCTAAAGCAGGCTTCGACTCAGACCTCGGAGATACAAAAAATAAAGTTTATCCCGTATAATTTAAAGGAGCCGTCTTATGACGGCTCCTTAATTGTTTGTATTCATAATTGTAAGCTTTCTTTTGAAATCCGAGGCGCAGGGCTCGACGCTTTCACACGCCAGCGAGTATATATCGGTCGCTCTGAGGTCGATTTCAAAGATTCTTTTCGCCTTGTCGTCAAGAGCGGCGTAACCGTCAGCGACGTTCGTGATCAGCGGAACTGTACCGTTTCTTTTTATCTCGCGCATAATCTCGGCGCCCTTATTGTTGAACGCCAGCGCCCTGATGTACGGCGGATTTTTTTTGCTCATTTCAGCCGTGATCCCCAACAGCGCGCAGATGATAATTCTCCTCAGCCGAGCCATTGTGTAGCGCTTTGTCTTGACCTTGCTTAAAATCTCGTCAAGAGATACCGAGCTTTTTACCGCCTCGACAATGCGGTTCTCAAGCCCCTCTGTGACGTCGGGAAGAAGGCTTAATTCCTCCGCGCTCATGGTCCTGAGCCTGTACAGTATAACCCTCTCGAGCCTCTTGATGTCGGCGTAGTTTTCGATTTCAGCGGGGCAGAAGGGAGAGATGTCCTCTCCCTTGTAAATCATTTCACGAAGCTGTGACGCGGAGCGGATATCGCCCTTGCCGTGCGCTGAGTCGTGATCGGCTCCCTTGCGCTTGGTTACGATAAAGTCGAGCTCTTCAGCCGCCTTTATGTACTCGACCGCGAGAATGTTGTTCGGTGATTTAACGATTTCTGCAAGCTCATCTCCGCACACATCCCTCACGGCGTTCTCGACCGCCGAGGGATAGTAGCAGCCGTTTCCGAGATATTCGCGCAGAGCGGTTTTGAAGCTCTCGTTCTCAAACGATTCAGCCGCTTTTATAAGCTTTTCTTTGTCGTCGCATTCGGCGCCGAAGCAAAGATTCCTGATACAGCCCATATTTTCCGCGATCCCTACTCCGCCGCGCGCGAAGCTCTCGGCTGAACCGACTGCGTAAACCGTCGGCAGCTCAACGACGAGGTCTACGCCGTTTTTTACCGCTGTCTCAGCTTTTATGAATTTGTTTGTCACGGAAATGTCACCGCGTTGAGTAAAGCTTCCGCTCATAATCGCGACAGTCGGAGCGTTATTCTGAGCCTTAACGCTCTCCAAATGATACTTGTGACCGTTATGAAAGGGGTTATATTCGCATATTATTGCGTTAAATTTCATTTTTTCGTCCATTTTTGTGTCAAATATTGCATTTTCTTTCAAAAAAACTTGCAAATTCCTTTGTTATAGTTTATTATAGTATAGTATGATTTTAAAAAATAATCAATATACGAAGGGGATATAATTATGAAAGTTTTAGTTATAAACGCCGGAAGCTCATCGCTCAAATATCAGCTCATTGATATGACTGACGAAAGCGTGCTCGCAAAGGGCAACTGCGAGCGTATCGGCGACGAGGGCTCGTTCATCGGCTACAAGACCAAGGACAACAACATCAAGAAGGAAGTTGATATGCCCGACCACGCCGTTGCGTTTACACAGGTCAAGGATATGCTCCTCGACCCCGAGGTTGGCGTAATCAAGGATCTCAGCGAGGTTTCCGCTGTAGGTCACCGTATCGTACAGGGCGGCAGCATTTTCCACGAATCCTGCCTTGTTGACGACAATGTAATCCGTTCAATCCAGAAGCTCGGGCCTCTCGCTCCGCTTCACAACCCGGCTAACGCTCAGGGTATCATCTCCAGCGAGGAGGTATTCGGCAAGGACGTTCCGCAGGTTGTAGTATTCGACACAGCCTTCCACAGCACAATGCCCGAGAAAGCGTATATGTACGCTGTTCCTTATGAGTATTATGAGAAGTATTCCGTGCGCCGCTACGGCTTCCACGGCACATCACACCGCTTTGTAAGCGGCGAGATGGCTAAGCGTATGGGCAAGGACATCAAGGATCTCAAGATGATCACCTGCCACATCGGCAACGGCTCCTCGATCACAGCAATCGACGGCGGCAAGGTAATCGACACATCAATGGGACTTACTCCTCTTGACGGCTTTATGATGGGCACACGCTCAGGCTCGCTCGATCCTTCGGTTGTAACATTCATTCAGGAGCGCGAGGGTCTCTCCGCGGCTGAGATGGATACTATCCTCAACAAGAAGTCTGGCTTACTCGGTATCTCAGGCGTATCCTCCGATGACCGTGACATTATGGCGGCTGAAGAAGCAGGAAACCACCGCGCAAGGCTCACTCACGAAATGCTCTATTATCAGATCGCCAAGTTCATCGGCTCCTATTACATCGCTCTCGGAGGCTGTGACGCTATCGTATTCACAGCGGGTCTCGGCGAGAACCAGCCCGCTCTCAGAAAGGCTGTATGCGACTACCTCAAGCCGATCGGCGTTGAGATGGACTACGACGCAAATGATGCCTGCATCCACGGCAACGAGGGTAAGCTCTCAACCGATGCTTCCAAGATCCGCGTTGAGCTTATCGCCACAAACGAGGAGCTCGTTATCGCGAGAGATACAAAGGCAATCGTTGAAAGCCTCTGATTTTTCAAATCATCGAAACAAACTATTCATAATCCTAAAAATAAATCCGGGACTGCCAAAAGGCAGTCCCGATTATGCTTTTATTGCGCGTTTCTCACGCTCGTATGATGGTAGTCCCTCTCTCTGAACAACAGCGAGATACACCAGATTGACGCGATCGCCACAAGTATATAAACAATACGGCTGACGATTCCCGTCTGACCGCCGCAGATATACGCTACCAAATCGAACTGAAAAATTCCGACAAGTCCCCAGTTAAGACCGCCGATAATCGAAAGCGCTAAAGCTATTCTGTCAAGTATCAAAATAAAACCTCCTTTTCAGCCGTAATTAGTATGACCGAAAAGGAGGTTGTTTATTCATTTTTTTAAAATTTTAAAAAGAAAATCAAGTCTAAAATAACGAGCGCGACGCCTGTTACAAGCAGTACAGCGCCTATTATCCTCGTCACCTTGACAGCCTTTTTGAGCTTCATCGAGCTTATCATATTCTCAACGGGGAATGGAAAAATAACAATCATCAGCCCGAGTATCAGCACCGCTAAGCTCATCATCGTAAAGCCTATCGGCGCGACGACCGAGAACATAAAAAGTCCTATCGGGATCCCCATAACGCATACGGCGTTTACAACTCCGAAGAGCTTGGAATATTTAGCCTGATAATCGTAGAAGTCAAGCGTCTTTCTCTGACACTCGTCACAGCAGTATTGCTCAAAATATGTAATTTCCTTACCGCAGTAGTCGCATTTTTTCATATAATCACCTCGTCTATTCTATCATTGTACGCGCTTATATTTATTCCTTATAAGAATTATAACGGCGATTATTATAATAACAATACTTATCCACTGGCTTGTTGAGAGCGAAAAATAGATTCCGCGGTAGCTGTCACCCCTGAGAAATTCGTCAAAAAACCTCACCGCGCCGTACATTATGAGGTACAGGAGCATAAGCCTGCCTCTCATAATTCCTTTTCGGAATAATAAATATATAATCAAAAATATAACAATATTACACAGGCTCTCCAGAAGCTGAACGGGGAAGCGGTTAACGTGGTTGCAGGCGTCTATAAGCGCGCGCTCGGCGGTAAATCCGAAATCACTCTCAATTCCGTAACAGCAGCCGCTCAGGAAACAGCCTATTCTTCCGCAGGCGTGGAAAAGAGGAATACCCGCGGCGAAGCAGTCGCTGAACATACCCAAATTGATTTTGCGAAGCTTGCAGTAAATCAATCCGAACAGCAGACCCATGATCAGACCGCCGTAAAATACCATTCCTCCCGCGTAGACGCGTATTATCTCAAGCAGGTACGAAAAGCTCTTTTTTCTCTCAAAGAAAATAGAAAGCTGTTCTGCGATCTTGTCCGCGTTAGTGAGGGCGAATAAAATATGCGCGCCGATAAAAGCTCCCAAAAACGCCGTAAGCTCTCCGAAAGCTATATCCTGAATCAGAATACCGTATTTCCTGCCGAGCAGATAAGAAACCAAGGTCATCAGAATAAACCCCGCCGCGACGCAAAGTCCGTAGGAGCTTATTTCAAGACCGAAAAAATTCACAATAGGAAGCATCTTATTTTCCTTTCGACTTTTAATCCCTATTATAATATCAAATTATTCCTTATACCGCAACTTTTTGTTGAAAAAAAGAGCTCTATATGATAAGATGATTTCAAGAAGGTGATACTCTATGAAACGTATAATATCAACTCTGACGGCGGTGTTAATGCTGTTCTGCTTATCCGTTACAGCCAACGCCGTAATTTATCCCGACGAATATCCCGACTTTGCGTTTGAGTCGGATCTGAACGATACCTACTCGGTCGCCGACTATTCGGGTACAGGCGAGGAGGTCCATATCCCCGAGTACGTCTACAGTCGTCTTGTCAAGCGAATCGACACCAAGGCGTTCTACAACAAAGCCGCGGTCGTCAGGCTCTATATGCACGACAATATTACGAACGTTCGCGACTGGGGAGTGCGCGGCTGCGCGAATCTTGAATACATTTATTATTCAAAGAATCTTCTGAATATTTCCGAGCACGCTTTTTCCTATAATCAGAAGCTTTATGACGCTCTGCTTAAAAACACTTCCGTTCAGGATATTATAACCTCCGCCTATACCAACGACAAGGCGCTTAAACGCATAGCCCTTCCTTCTAGTCTGACGAGTATCGGCAATTCCGTATTCTCGGGAACCGCGGCGAGATGTATTGTGATTCCGTCAGGAGTTACGTCGATCGGCAAGAGCTGCTTTGCCAACAACGCGTCTCTGAAAAAGGTATATATCCCTGAATCCGTCACATCAATCGGCGCTACGATATTCAATAAATCGCCGAACGTCACCGTTTATACAACTCAGGGAAGTACGGCGGCTCAGTATTGCGCGACGAACTCAATAAACTGCGAGATCATTGGCGCTATGCCCTTGGAAATTGACGGCGACGTAAACTTTGACGGCAGGCTTGACGAGAACGACGTCTATACAATGCGCTCGGAGCTCAACAACGAGGACGTTGACTTCAATTCTCAGAACTGCGATATGAACAGCGACTGCCGCTTCGACGTAAACGACGTTACCGCGCTCCAGAACAAGCTTACTCAGACCTACACGGTCATCTATAACTACAAATCATATTCCTCAGCCGAGGCATATGAGAATGTCAGCCGAACGGTCAGCGCGACCACATATAAATCTGACGCCCGTGAAATCGCAAATGAAAACTATCCCTCGATAAAGAGTCCCTACGTTACCTACGCGATCGAGAGCGTTTCCAAGAACGGCAATACAATCAGCGTCAATATCAGCGACTCTCCGAAATATTACACCGTCAGCTTCAACGGAAAGGAGTCGCATTACCGCTACAACGAGCCCGCTACTCTGACTGCCGACGAGGAAAGCTACTTCATCACGGGAGGCAGACCTGTAGCCAGAGGAACCTCCTACACATTCTTCGTAACAGGAAACGCCGATTATACGACGGATACATCTGTCTCGGGCGACAGGGAGGACATAGTCTCCATCGACTTCAACAGCTATATAATCACCGACGAGAGAATCACGATCGACCTTCTCGCGACAGCTGACGTAAGCTCCTTCAAGCGTATGGGAGTTGCGTTTGCCCTGACCTCAAAGGACAGGGAATCGCTTGCCGAGGCAATAGGACAGGTGACAGGCGGCACTGACGTATATAACGAAATCGCCGTGCATAACTCAGGCGTTACAACGGCGAATATCTCAGGTCAGTACCAGTTTATCTACGAGCCGTTCCTCAAGCTTGCGGATATCGGAACAAAGGAGAGGATCTGTTTCTACACCTTTGCCGAGACTGCCGAGGGTGAAATCATCGTCAGCGACGTCGCTGATGTGAAAATTAGTTCCGTTCTTGCCTGATGATGCCTAAAAGACATAGTTGTTACTTGACTTTACTGTGGTAATATGCTAATATAGCCTTGTTGTAAATTTTTATGAGGTGAATTTTATGAAAAAAACATTAGCACTTATTTTAGCGGTAGTTATGATCATAACGGCTGTACCGTTCGTATTCTCAGGCTGCGGTTCCTCAAAGAGCTTCACAGTAGGCTTTGACGCTGAGTTCCCGCCCTATGGTTACAAGGACGAGAAAACAGGCGAGTACAAGGGCTTTGACCTTGACCTCGCGGCTGAGGTCTGCAAGCGCAACGGCTGGGAGCTCAAGAAACAGCCTATCGACTGGGACAGTAAGGATATGGAGCTTAACTCAGGCACAATCGACTGTATCTGGAACGGCTTCACAATCAACGGCCGTGAGGATGATTACACATGGTCTGTTCCTTACATCGACAACTCTCAGGTTGTAGTTGTAGGCAAGGATTCAAAAATCAATTCTCTCTCCGACCTTAAGGGCAAGACAGTAGCGGTTCAGAGCGATTCCTCCGCTCTCGCGGCTCTCACAGGCGACGACGCTACAGACGAGAACAAGAAGCTTGCCGCTTCCTTCAAGGACTTACAGCAGATCCCCAACTACGAGACAGCTCTCCTGAACCTCGAGTCAGGCGCGGTTGACGCCGTATGTATGGATATCGGCGTAGCTAACTACAAGGTTGAGGCTTCCAAGGGTAAGTTCAGACTTCTTCCCGACCAGATTTCCTCCGAGCAGTACGGCGTAGGCTTCAAGAAGGGCAACACCGAGCTCAAGGATCAGGTTGAAAAGACTCTCCTCGAAATGTCCAAGGACGGCACAGTAGAGAAGATTGCCAAGGAGTATAAGCTTTCCGACGCTCTTTGTCTCGAGAAATAATTAACTGACGATTAATGCCGTCTCATTGAGGCGGCATTTTTGCCATTATATGAATTTGGTGATATTATGAAAAATATTAAAAAACCAAGCAAAAACAAGGGCATTATCGCGATTGCAGTTATGGCGACTCTGCTTGTGCCGTCGTTAATGACAGCCTGCGGAGTATCCGCGGAAGCGTCCGACGGCTTCGGATGGTTCTTCAACGTAATCGTTCAGCTCTCAGACGGAATGCTCGCCTCTCTTGAGCTTTTCGCGCTGACTCTGCTTTTCTCAATGCCTCTTGGACTTCTGATATGCTTCGCGCGCCGCTCACGCTTCAAAATAGTTGAGCTAATCGCGAAGTTCTACATATCAATTATGCGCGGCACTCCGCTTATGCTCCAGCTGCTCGTTGTATATTTCGGACCTTACTTCGTATTTAAGGTTCCGCTGAGCACCGAGTACCGCTTCTACGCGGCGATCATCGGCTTCTCGCTCAACTACGCCGCCTACTTCGCCGAGATTTACCGCGCGGGTATCGAGGCAGTGCCGGGCGGTCAGTACGAGGCGGCTAAGGTTCTCGGCTATACGCGCCGCCAGACCTTTATGAAGATAGTATTTCCGCAGATGGTGCGTCATATCCTGCCGCCCGTCACCAACGAGGTCATCACGCTTGTCAAGGATACCTCGCTCGCGTTCGCTATCGCCTTTGTAGAGATGTTCACGCTCGCCAAGCAGATCTCAGCTTCCGAGAGCAATATTATGCCGCTGTTTGTAGCAGGCTTGTTCTACTATATTTTCAATCTCGTCGTGTCATTTGTAATGGGACAGATCGAGAAGAAAATGAACTACTATTCAGCGTAAGGAGGCGGAGTTGTGAAATTACTTGAGATAAATAATATCAAAAAAACCTTCGACGACCTCGAGGTGCTTAAGGATATATCGATCTCCGTCGAGGAGGGAGAGGTAGTATCGATCCTCGGACCCTCAGGCAGCGGAAAATCAACTCTCCTGCGCTGCGCGACAATGCTCGAGACAATGGACTCAGGCACAATGAAGTACGGCGGCGAGTACGTCGTTAAGGATGTAGACGGAAAATCCGTCTACGCGTCAAAGCGCGAAATGAAGCATTTTCTGCATTACTTCGGACTTGTGTTCCAGAACTTCAATCTCTTTCCGCATTATACAGTTCTGAAAAACGTTATCGACGCTCCTATCCATACCCAGAAGCGCGACAAAGCCGAGGTTATCGAAAGAGCTACGCATATGCTTGAGAGAATGGGACTCGGCGACAAGCTCGACTATTATCCCTGTCAGCTTTCAGGAGGTCAGCAGCAGCGAGTAGCCATAACCAGAGCTCTCGCTATGAAGCCGAAGATTCTTTTCTTTGACGAGCCTACCTCGGCGCTTGACCCTGAGCTTACGGGCGAGATCCTGAAGGTTCTGCGCGCTCTCGCAAAGCGTAAGATGACAATGGTGATCGTAACTCATGAGATAGAGTTCGCGAGAGGCGTTTCCGACCGCGTGATTTTTATGGACGACGGCTATATCATCGAGCAGGGCAAGCCCGAGGATGTAATCGACAATCCCGAAAATGAGCGCGTCAGAGCGTTTCTTAACAAGCTTTCAAGTTAATCGTTTATCGCCCTCTGAATTTCAGAGGGCGGTTTTGTTGATTAATCAAAAGTTTTCTGATACAATGGTATCATAACATCAACGGACGTGATTTTATGTTTATAAAACTGATCGGTCATATAAAGCATTTCCTCGCCAAAAACAAGCGCGACAATATTCCCGCTATTGCGGGACAGTCGGCGTTTTATGTTGTGCTGTCATTTGTGCCGTTCCTTATGTTTCTGTTCGCCGTGATTTCTATTGTCAGCGGTCCCGATAATCTCGTCTCGGAGGCTTCAAGGCTGTTGAGCGGTCAGAATAACAGCTTCATTGTCAATGTGATCAACGAGGCTTATAACCTCGCGGGAAGCGCGGCTATATATACGATCGTTATCGCTCTGTGGTCGGCGGGCAAGGGTATGTATTCCGTTACCGACGGTATCACCCGAATTTACGGCTTGACCGACAGACATTTCTGGGCGGTGAAGCGTTTCTTCGCTATGGGATACACAGCGGTTATGATTCTTGTTATGACGATATTGTTTCTGACGACGACTGTGCTTTCAATAGCGGAGGGCTTTATCGAGCCTTATATCAAGAGCTTTCCGCTTATTCTGGAGCTTCTCTACGCGTTCAGGTACGTGATCCTGTTCTTACTGCTTGTTGTCCTGATGACCTTGGCGCTGAAGCTTTATCTGAGACGCAGGCTCGAGGACAGGAGATACGCGAAATTCCGCGTACTGCTTCCGGGAATGGCGTTGACGGCGCTTTCGTGGATTCTGCTTTCCATCGGATTCAGCGTTTACTCAAAGTATTTCGGCGGCAGCTCGGTCTATGGCACAATGGGTACGCTTGTTATTGCGCTGATGTGGGTGTATTTTTCGCTTTATATTCTGTTGTGCGGAATACAGATCAATTATATATACAGAAAGGCTTTTCTGAATTTCAGCTTTCGACGAATTTTTCGGAAAAGGAAAAATAAATGATAAATATTTATCCATCATATTATAAAAGCTTCAAGTGTATTGCGGGCAACTGTCCCGATACCTGCTGCGCCAAGTGGGAGATAGTGGTTGACGGAGACTCTGCAAATTTCTACAAAGGAATTAAAACTCCGTTCGGCGAGCGTCTGCGAGCCTCAATGAAGGTCGATGATGACGGTGATACGATCTTTATAAACAAAAATAACCGCTGTCCGTTTCTGAACGACAGCGGCTTGTGTGATATTTATACGGAGCTCGGCGAGGACTGCCTTTGCCGCACCTGCGAAAAATTCCCGCGGTTTTCCGTATGCTTCGGCGGTACGACGGAGTACGGACTCTCACTTTCGTGTCCCGCCGCGTGCGAGCTTATTATGAATAACGACCTCGCCCTCATAAGCGATATCGACGACTCCGAGCCCGAGCTAAACGAGCTCGACGCCGATCTCTTCCTTAAACTCAAAGGGCTCAGGGAAGAAATATTGAGTAACCGTGGTACGCCTGAATTAACGTCTGATTTTGACACAGAGCTTTTCAAAAGCTTTGAGTATCTCACGGAAAAGGGGAGAGAGGTATTTTTAAATCTTAATTCCAATATAGAATTAAGATGGAGCGCTGAGCTAAGGCGGATTTATGATTATTATATTTACCGCTACCTGCTCGCGTCAGTCTATGACGGCTGTGAGAGCTTTGCCTTGAAGCTGTCATCCTTTGCCGTCCGAGCGATTTTCGCCTCGTCACAGTGCGGCGATTTATCATTAAGCGAAGCCGCCGTGCTGTTCTCCAAGGAGATCGAGCACTCGGATTATAACCTGAGCTTATTCAAAACAACTTGACAATTTTATAATATCGCGTATAATAATATCAGAAGTTGTCTTCGGGGCGGAGTGAAATTCTCCACCGGCGGTATAGCCCGCG
>CACYDB010000002.1 GCA_902773035.1 uncultured Ruminococcus sp.
CTCAAGCTTCGACATATTCTTCATAAGCCTGAGAAAAGCGTTATGAACCGCGTCCTCGGCAAGCTCGCTGTCGCCGAGTATCTCATACGCCCTGCTCAGCATAAGATTCTTGTGCTTTATATAAATTTGTTCAAGGGTACTCCTGTCTTTTTCCGTGGCAAGAGTCAGGTAAAATGCCAGCATATTTCAACCTCTATATATATAACCCCGCTCGGCGCGGTTTTGTGACATATTTTTTTAAAATTTTTTCAAAAAATTTTTCAAAAAGCTTCAAAAACCGAAATTTTCACATCAAATAAAGCTTCAAAAAAATCAACTTTTTCTATTATAACACATCAGAAACGGAATTTATAGTCCTTTTTCAATTGACTATAACCCTTTATTGTGGTAAAATTAGGAGGAATTTTTTTAAAAAGAAGTGAAAAAAATGCGAATTGTTATAAAAGTCGGCACATCTACGCTCGCGCATCCTACGGGATTGCTCAATATCAAGCGGGTGGAGCAGATGTGCAAGGTAATCTCGGACCTGAAAAACGCGGGTCACGAGATAATGCTGGTATCCTCGGGCGCTATCGGAATGGGACTCGGAAAAATCGGACTCACAAAACGTCCCGACGACATCCCGACAAATCAGGCTGCCGCGGCGATCGGACAGTGCGAGCTGATGTACACATACGACAAGCTCTTCTCCGAGTACAACCACTCGGTAGCTCAGATTCTGATGACGGGCGCTTACGTCGCTATCGAGGACTACGGCAAAAACCTCAACAACACTCTGTTCAGACTGCTGGAGCTCGGGGTTATTCCCATCATCAACGAGAACGATACCGTCACCACCGATGAAATCGTAATCGGCGACAACGACACCCTCGGCGCTACAATCGCTCTGAGAGTCAACGCGGATCTGCTGATACTGCTCTCGGATATAGACGGACTGTTTACGGGAGATCCCAACAAGGACCCGAACGTTGAGCGTATAGAGGTGGTAGAGGAGATCACCGAGGAAATCGAGAGGCTCGCGGGAAGCAAGGGCTCGGTACTCGGCACAGGCGGTATGGTAACAAAAATCAACGCCGCTAAAATGGTCACGGAACAAGGAATCGATATGGTGGTCGCCAACGGCAAGAACCCCGAGATTCTTTACGATATTATAGAAGGGAACGCGATATGCACGCGTTTTATAGGTAAAAAGAAATGACAACTAAAGAACTGTTAATCAAAGCAAAAAACGCCAAGGCAGAGCTTAACCTCGTGCCTGTTGAGAAGATAAACGAGGCGCTCTACACAATGGCTGACGCGCTGGTAAAGAACACAGATAAAATTCTCGAGGAGAATAAAAAGGATATTGAAGCCGCCCGCTCGACTGTCAGCTCGGTTATGATCGACCGTCTTTCTCTGAGCGAGGAGAGAATCGAGGGAATGGCTCAGGGAGTACGCGACGTCGCTATGCTTTCCGCTCCCGTAGGAAAGGTTCTCGCCAGAGTCGAAAGACCCGGCGGTCTTGTAATTGAGAAGACATCGGTAGCTCTCGGCGTAGTCGCTATCATCTATGAGAGCCGTCCGAACGTAACCTCGGACGCAGCCGCTCTCGCGTTAAAGAGCGGTAACGTATGCGTTCTGCGCTGCGGAAAAGAGGCTCACGCCTCAGCTCAGGCAATCGTAAACGCTCTCGGCGACGGACTCGAAAGCCTCGGATTAAGCCGTGACTTTGTACTTCTCGTTGAGGATACGACAAGACAGAGCGCTAATGAGCTTATGACCGCCGACGGCTATGTTGACCTGCTTATCCCTCGCGGCGGCAAGGGACTTATCAACGCCTGCGTCAAGAACGCGACCGTTCCCTGTATCCAGACGGGCACGGGCATATGCCACGTTTATGTTGACAACTCAGCCGACATTGATATGGCGCTTAAAATCATTGAGAACGCTAAGACAAGCCGTCCCTCAGTATGCAACGCCGAGGAAGTGCTTGTCGTCGGCGAGGATATAGCAGAAGAATTTCTGCCGAAGCTCAAAAAGCTCCTGGTTGACGACAGAAAAGAAAATCCCGTTGAGCTCAGACTCGACGAGAAGGCAATTAAAATCATCGACGGCACGCCCGCGGGAGAGAACGATTTTGACACAGAGTTCCTCGACTACATTTTAGCGGTTAAGATCGTAAAGGATGTTGACGAGGCTGTCGCACACATCAACACTCACTCGACAGGTCACAGCGAGGCTATCGTTACCTCCGACCCCGAAGCCGCCGAAAAGTTCACCAAGAGCATCGACAGCTCCTCCGTTTACGTCAACGCCAGCACACGCTTCACCGACGGCGGTGAGTTCGGACTCGGCTGTGAGATGGGAATTTCTACCCAGAAGCTCCACGCCAGAGGTCCTATGGGCTTACAGGAGCTCAACACATACAAATATATCATTAAAGGAAACGGAAATATAAGATGACGGAATTTGGATTTATAGGCGCCGGCAATATGGGCGGAGCGCTCGCGACCGCTGTAAGCAAGAGTACAAAGAGCGTTCTCATCGCTGATTTCTTTGCCGACAAAGCCGCTCAGCTCGCCGATAAGCTCGGCGTAAAGTCCGCTGACAACGAAACAATCGCAAAGGACTGCAAATACATTTACCTCGGCGTTAAGCCTCAGATGATGGCTGAAATGCTGGGTTCGATCTCGGAAGTATTAAAGACAAGAGAGGACGTCGTACTCGTCACTATGGCGGCGGGACTCTCGATTGACACAATCAGAAAAATGGCGGGCGGTGACTACAAGGTTATCCGCATTATGCCCAACACTCCCGTACTCGTATCGGAGGGCGAGGTTCTCTACTCCCCCGCCGAGAACGTAAGCGAGGAGGAGATCGGCTTCTTTATTGAGAATATGAAGTTTGCGGGCAGGCTCAACAGAATTGACGAGAGCCTTATGGACGCGGGATGTTCAGTATCAGGCTGCGGTCCCGCGTTTGTATATATGTTTATCAAGGGCTTGGCTCAGGGCGGCGAGGCGTGCGGAATCGACGCTGAGACCTCGCTTGAGCTCGCGGCTCAGACAGTTATCGGCGCGGCAAAGCTTCTCAGTGAGAGCGGCACCGATCCCGACATTCTGATCAAAAACGTCTGCTCACCCGGCGGAAGTACAATCGAGGGCGTAAAGTCGCTCGAGGCTGACGGACTTGAAGGCACTGTCAAAAAAGCCGTTGAAGCCGCATATAAGCGCAACATTGAGCTCGGAAAAGTGAAATAACGGCACTTGCTATATAAGTATTTTTGTGGTATAATATTTATTTAGAACTACATCAGTCACTCTAGGAGGACTTATATGGACAAGCTAATTACCTTCGCGGTACCGTGCTATAACTCCGCGGAATATATGGATCATTGTATCGGAACCCTGCTTTCCGTAGGAGAGGACGCAGAAATCATCCTCATAGACGACGGCTCGACAAAGGATAACACTCCCGAGATCTGCGACCGCTACGCTGAAAAATATCCCAACATCGTAAAGGTTATCCATCAGGAAAACGGCGGTCACGGCGAGGGCGTTAATCAGGGCCTCAGACACGCGAGCGGAATGTACTACAAGGTTGTTGACAGCGACGACTGGCTCGACACCGACTCGCTCAGAGACGTTATGGTAAAGCTCAAGGAGCTCAGTGAACAGAAGCTCGATATGTTCGTATGCAACTACGTTTACGAGCACGTTGAGGATAATACGACTCACACCATGCGGCTTCGCAACGTATTCCCCGAAAACGTTGTTTTTACTTGGGACGACATCAAAAACTTCTCGGTATCCCAGTGTCTTCTTATGCACTCGGTAATCTACAGAACGGAGTTGCTGCGTGAGAGCGGAGTCGTACTCCCCAAGCACACGTTCTATGTTGACAATATATTCGTATTCACTCCCCTGCCCTATGTCAAGAGCATATACTATATGAATACGGATTTGTACCGTTACTTTATCGGCCGCGAGGATCAGAGCGTTAACGAAAAGGTTATGGCGACGCGAATCGATCAGCAGCTCAGAGTCACCAAGATTATGATAGACGCTCACAACATAGCGGACGTCTACAAAATCTCAAAGAAGCTCGGAAAGTATATGAAAAAGTATCTCGCCATGATGATGACGATTTCTAATATTTTCTGCGAGCTGTGCGAGTTTGAGGACAAGGACGAAAAGCGTAAGGACTTATGGGCTTACCTCAAGAACAAAGATGAGAAGCTATATAAGCACGTCAGACACGGCTGTATCTGGAGCTTCGCGTGCTTGCAGAGCTATCCCGGAAGAAAGCTCGGAATCTTCCTCTACAGAATCGCGAGAAAGCTTTACAAATTTAATTAATCTTACATATCAAGGACAGAAGGTCACTACTTTCTGTCCTTTTTCTCTTTGAAAGCGGTTTATAGACGTCATTATAGATAAAATTCGGCACCGAAATATATCAATCTTTAACAAGAAATTTCAAGCGTATTGACATACGTTCATATTATAAACTATAATGTTTGTATATTGTCACAAGAATGGCTTTTTAA
>CACYDB010000003.1 GCA_902773035.1 uncultured Ruminococcus sp.
AAGAACGATACCTCAAGCTCGATCAAGGTCAACGACACTCAGCTCTCAAAGACAGTTCACACCGAGCTTTCCGAGTCGATGAGCGAGGGCGACATCCTCACCGACGGCTACGGACTCTATATCGACAAGAAGCTCGCGGGCGTATCGCTCGACAAGGAAGAGCTCCAGAATGAGCTTCAGAAGCTCCTCGACGCTCACAAGGCTAAGTATGACGACACCACGACCGACGAATTCAACAACGAGGTTGAGATCGTCTACGGCGCGTACAAGAGCATTGACGTCGCCGACAGCGCCGAGATCGTTGAAAATAACAAGGATAAATTCAGCTACTCGCTCTATACCGACTTTGAGGTCACGGACAGCCTCGACTACGACATCGAGGTCAAGTACAACGACTCAAAGTACGAGGACTACTCAAAGGTCACTCAGAAGGGCAAGGAAGGTAAGATAAAGTACATCTACCGTCTGACATACGTTGACGGCGTTCAGACCGACTCCGTTTTAAAGGAAGAAAAGGTCATCAAAAAGCCCGTCACAAAGATCGTCGTTGAGGGTACGAAGGAAAGACCCGTCAAGGTTGAAGAAAACGACAATTCAAACACATCAAATAACAATGAAAGCTACGAGGGAAGCGGCTCATCATCAGGAAGCTTCGGCTGGCCACTCCCCTATACATCAAATATAACGTCAGGCTACGGCAGTCGCTGGGGACGCTTCCACAGCGGAATCGACATCGCCTCGGGCGGCTGTAACGGACAGACGATCGTCGCTTCCGACGGCGGCACGGTTGAGTGGGCAGGCTATGACAGCTCAGGCTACGGCAACTATGTGATCATCAACCACAACAATGGCTACAAAACGCTCTACGGTCACTGCAGCACGGTATACGTAAGCGCGGGACAGAGCGTAAGCCAGGGACAGTCGATCGCGGCGGTAGGCTCCACAGGCGACTCCACAGGACCTCACCTCCACTTCGAGATCCGCACCTCAGGCGGCGAGAGACTTAATCCGGCGAACTTCTTTTAATATGCAATTAAGCTCCCTTTCGGGAGCTTAATTTATTTGCAAAGCAAATATCACTTGCCGCAGGCAAATTTCATTAATGATAATTAATTTCATTCGCCGCAGGCGAATATCATTAAATGAAATAATGCTTCGCATAATGAAATTACTTCGTAATGATATTAATCGCAAGCGATTAATAACTAACCACTACCATCTATGTCTATGCAGCTCGCCGTGGGTCAGGAGCTCGGGATAATCCCACTGTCTGAGCACCTCATACGCCGCTATGGCGACGGAGTTCGAGAGGTTGAGGCTCCTCGCATCCTCGATCATCGGGATACGCACGCAGTTGTCGCGGTTTTTGAGCAGAAGGCTCTCGGGCAAGCCGCGCGTCTCCTTGCCGAATACGAGAAAAGCGTTGTCGGGATAGCTTACGTCTGTATGGCGGTTGAGGGCTTTTGTTGAAAAATAGTAAAAATTTCCGCCCTGATTATTCTCAAAAAAGTCGTCGAGATTCTCATAATAACTGATGTCGAGCAGGCTCCAGTAATCAAGCCCCGCGCGCTTTAAATGCTTGTCGTCAACGGAAAAGCCGAGCGGCTTTACAAGATGAAGCCGAGTTCCCGTCGCGGCGCAGGTACGCGCGACGTTGCCTGTATTCGCGGGAATCTCAGGCTCGACAAGTACGATATTTAATATTGCCAAAACTTATCACCTCTAAATATATTGTATCAGGAAATAATAAAAATGCAAGTTATTCGGAGGTGATAAAGTGGCAAAGGGTAACGTTATGAACGTAGCGAAGGGCGTACTCGGAGGAATGCTCGCGGGCGTGGCGATCGGAGCGGCAGGCAAGATGATGATCGACAAAACGCCTAAAATGAAGAAAAAGGCTGACCGCGCGGTAAAGACTCTCGGTCAGATCGCGGACACAGCGCAGTATCTTTTCAGCTGAATTTTTTCTCTCGAGCAGACAGCTCGACTTAGCATAAAAGAAATTTTCCCGACGGTATCGTTGATGTATAGATACCGTCGGGAATTCTTTTATAAACGTTTATTAATAATTAATTGCGCATTGCGAATTGCGAATTTCGCATTATTTCTCCAAGACGTAGCTGAGATTATGCTCGCTGAGCTTATAGCCCATATCCGTGAACTTCTTGCAGGCGTCTGTGACGCTCCACTTTGAATCCTTCGGAATGTAAACGTACTTGGGAAGCTTCGCCTGATTTGTCTCCCAGTAGGAGTCCAGTCGCGCGGAGATCTTGTCAAACGGCACGATAGACTCCGTACCGATCGCCGAGCAGTATACCGCGTAGGGATAGTCAAGCGCGAGGTACATCCAGGTCGTATCGGTCAGGAAGAGCGTATTAGCCCTCTCCTTCGACTTGAGCTGAACAACGTCCTTATACTTTGCCGTATAGTTATCGGCGTTAGTCTTTGTAGTCTTGATACCCTTAGCGGGACCGACCTTCATCTCGGTAGTGAGAGTATTGGTATAGCCGTCCCAGAAGCAGTGGTTAGTCTTAGCCGTAAGCTGTACGAACGCCTGCAGGCAAATGAGCAGGGTCACGAATACAACCGATGAAATCTTGAGCGTCTTAGCGTAATCGAGCTCATCGTCACGCTCCTTAAGCTCGCGCATAAGCTGAGCGAGGAATACAAAGCCTGCCATATTCGCGGCGGTAGAAGCCATCGAAATAACGTAGAAATACTGGTTCGAGGAGAAGTTCATACACAGCGTATATAAAATTCCCAGCGAGAACAGCGATACGAACAGCTCCTTGGGCTTCCTGTCGCAGAGGATGTAAGACGTAATGCTGACAAAAATCATCGGGAACATAATCGCGTTGTAGTATCTTGTGGTGAGCTCGGGCAGAGTAAGAGCGATCGAGAACATCGCTATGATGATCGACACGATGAGGTATGCCGAGCGGTGAACCTTTCTCTTTTTGTCGAAGATAAGCGTGATGAGCATAATGCCGTAAGCCACGAGAGCGTACTTGAAGTGTACGTGGAAGTTGATGATAGAGTTGAAGTATCTTCTCAGCTCCTCGTAGAACGGAACCTGAACGTGCTCGGGATCGTCGAGCATCTTCGGCAGAGCGGTCATAATGTCGTTGATGCCTGCTCTGCTGAGCACGATAACGAGGAACACAACCGCGTACGCCAGAACTCCGACGGTAAACCAGATGAACGTCTTTAAGGCGAACATCTCACTCTTGAGCGCGAAGTTCGTATCCTTATTCTTGATAATAAGGTGAACGACTACGCACAGAGCGTAGAGCAGGTATCCGAACGCGAGGTACGGGTTACAGAGTACGGCTCCCGCAAAGCAAAGTCCCGAGAAAATAAGGGACAGCTTTTTGTCGTAATTCGCCGTACCGAGCAGAACTCCCGCGAGCACAACGAGGTCAAGACCCATCGTGTTGTAGCTGTACGCCATAATGTCGTAGGGAGTGTATACGAAGTAGAGCAGTGACGCGAAAAGCGTGATGTAGCCGTACTTGCGCAGCCTTCTGTAAATCACGAAAGCCGCAGCCGCGTGAACGATAACATAGAAGAATCTCGCGGCGAGGATAGCTCCGTCAAACGAGCCCGCGAACATATGATAAACCGCGGTAAACGGAACGAGCATAATCGAGCACATCTGAGAGAGGTGCCACTCGTCGAGGAAGAACGCGTCGCCCTGGATAAACCTCTGAGGAATCGTCAGGTAGAACGCCTCGTCCAGTCCGCCAAAGCCGTAGAAGCATTTCCAGAAGGCGTAGCCTACGGCTGACGCGAGCAGTACGTAGAAGATAATATCTCTCCACATCTCGCTGTTACCCTCGGCGCGCTGCCTCTTGATGAACTTGACAAGCGAGTAGTAAGCCGAGATAACCGCGTTCGCGAGCGCGTTTAAGATAAGCGACGCGAAGTTTGAGAGAATAAATACGATCGGCACGCACAGCAGGAACCACGGAAGTCTTTCCTGCATAACGGGTACGTTGCGGTTGAGATAATCGTAGTAGATGATCCTGTCGAACACGTAGGACATCAAATAAGTACCGAGCGCGAGGTCGGAAATTTTCCAGAGGAACTTTTTAACGCCTACGCTCCAGTTGTCAGTCTTGATACGCGAGAGCATAACAAAGAGCATAACCGTGAGCAGATACGTCTGAATACCGCCCCAGTTGATCTGCGAGCCTGTTCTGAAGGTCGAGCCGTAACTGCGGTAGTAGTTGAACGCTCCGAACACGAACAGCGAAATAAGGAACGTAATGATGATCGTCTTAGTCCTCGCCTTAATGCCGTACTCACGCAGATAAGCTCCCGTGAAGTAGTAAGCGAGCGGATACATTCCGATCCACCAGCCCGGGATGATCTTCCAGAACTCGTCGCTTGTGATAGGATTGCCCCACCAGCTCAGCGGATCAAGCACAAAGGTGTTGAACAATGACGGAAGGATAGTTACTCCGACAAAGGTAAGTACAAGCACCTGCTTTGCTCTCTGAGATTTCAGACCGTTGTACGCGAGGTTTAAGAACGGCGCGATAAGGAACAGTCCGATGTACATCTCGATGTACCAGGAGTAAGTCGAGCCCTTGAAGTTGAGCGTGTCTGTAAGGAGCTTTAAGAGGTCGAAGCTCTCGTGGAGATACAGCGCCTTGAATATCATACACGCGACTGTCGATAGCGCAAATACGATAAGGGTTTTTCTTATGCCCTTATAGTAGCTGCCGCTCAGTTCCTTCTTGCTCATCAGGTAGCCCGTCAGCACCATAAACATCGGCACACATACGGCGAACAGAGTTCTCATCTGCACCATAATGAACATCGGAACGCCTGTAACGGT
This sequence comes from uncultured Ruminococcus sp., assembly GCA_902773035.1. GTDB lineage: Bacteria > Bacillota > Clostridia > Oscillospirales > Acutalibacteraceae > Ruminococcoides. The sequence continues at coordinate 4,844 of CACYDB010000003.1, forward strand.
TTCGCTGTAGAAGCCGTTATACAGGAAAAAATGAACCGAATTTACCAGAAAAACAGATACGATACGCACGATATCGAGGGATGAATTTCTGGATTCCAGCCTTTTAGCATCCATTTAAATATCACTCTCTTTCCTTTATGAAAAGTCATACACAGTTATTGTACCATAAGAAACAGTGTTTTTCAATAGTTTTGTCGGTAGTAAAAGCAATAAGTTACAGTAAAAAAATTCAGCTTTCCTATTGATAATACACAATAAATATAGTATAATTAGAATGTGTATGACATAATTTTCACAAAGAAAGGACGTATCAATATGAAACTTAATAAGGTTACTGTTGACGACATCAATGTAAAAGG
>CACYDB010000004.1 GCA_902773035.1 uncultured Ruminococcus sp.
AGGAGCTCGACAACGGTGGATTCGCGTTGTTCGGCTCAGGAGCGGATATCGACGTCACGACTATTGTTTTGCAGGCGCTCGCGCCCTACAGACATAAGGACGGAGTCGCCGCAGCTATAGACAGAGGACTTTCGATTTTATCTGGCAGACAGGGCTCGGACGGAGCGTACAAGTCCTTCGCTAACAAAGCCTGCGCCGAGAGCACCGCGCAGGTCGCGCTGGCTCTCACGGCTAACGGGATCAGCCCCGTGACTGACGGCAGGTTCATCAAAAACGGTAACAGCGTTATGGACGGTCTGATGGCGTTTAAGCTCGACAACGGAGCTTTCTGCCATTTTTCAGGCGACGGCGCTAACAGCATAGCCACCTACCAGAGCCTGTGCGCGCTTGTAGGCTGTTACAGATTTATGAACGGCACAAGGACTTTCTATTATTTTAAGAGCAAGGGCGCGGAAATGACCTCTGAGCTTGATAAGGCGATAGAGGAAAACAAGACCGCTGACAAGGCTCAAAAGACAAAATCTAAAAATACCTCTCATTCAAGGACTGTCAAAAAGGCTGAGAAACAGAAGAAAAGTGAACAGCCTACCGAGAGTACGACGTCTCTCAAATCGACCTCGGGTAATTCAAAAATCACCTTTATGAAGGTGGAAAGAAAAAAGAAAAAAGTAAAAAAGATCAAAACCGACGATTCTTCCGAGGTTAAGGCTTCGGCGACAGGCGACGAGGCTTCGCTCAAAAACGGCGTGAAAACAATCGGCGCGACCTCTCAGGGAAAAAACGGCGATCCGCAGTACATACCGTTCGCGGTTATTATTCTCGGATATCCCGCGCTCGCGATATTTAAGATCAGGAGAAAGAAATGAAAAAGCTATCCGCGCTGATACTGATAATTGTCCTGCTTTTCGCGGGCTGTTCCGTAAAATCCGCCGAGGATTATTACGGTGAAACTCAGAAGCCCTCCGATAAAAAGGTCACGGTTTCCGTCAACTGTCGGACGGCGGTTGAATACTTGAAGGACGGCGAGAGGGTCAATCCCGATATTCTGAAGGACTACGAGGTCGGCTTTAAGAACGGCGAGACTGTTTTTGACGCGCTCAAAACCGCGCTTAAGGAAAACAGGATCCAGTTTGACTACAACGGAAGCGGCGACTCGGTTTACATCAGGGGTATCGACTATCTCTACGAGTTTGACTGCGGAGATACTTCCGGCTGGGAGTTTTCGGTCAACGGGAAGTTCCCGAGCGTAGGCTGCAGTGCCGTTAAGCTTAATGACGGCGATAAAATCAGCTGGCTTTATACCTGCGATCTGGGAGCCGACATAGGTAATAAATACAAAGGAAATTAATGAATACATTCAGAAATCTTCATCCCGTAACGCTGTTATGCTGTTTTCTGTACATAACGGTGTTCTCGGTGTTTAACTTCAATCCGATATACTCAGGACTGTCGCTTTGCGGAGCGTTTTTATTCGCGCTCGTTATTCAGGATAAAAAAGCGGTACTCAGGAGCTTTATCGGGTATTTTATTTTGCTTATTCTGATAGCAGTCACAAACCCGCTGTTCTCTCACAACGGGGCGACCGCTCTCTTTTTTATAAATGATAACAGGATAACTCTGGAGGCGTTTATCTACGGCGTGACTCTGGGTATGGCGGTGGTTTCGGTACTGTACTGGTTCAGGTGCTTCAACGAGGTTTTTGACAGTGAAAAGTATCTGTACGTTTTCGGCAGGGTATCGCCGAAGCTAGCGCTGGTGTTTTCGATGACGCTGAGATTTGTGCCCGAGCTGATCGGGAGCTTCAAAAGCGTGAACGCTTCGCAGAAGCGCTTTGATAAGAGCCGCGGCAGACTCAGGCGGTATTTGAGCTCGTTCTCCGCTGTGATAGGGCAGAGCCTCGAGGACGCGGTGATAACCTCGGACAGTATGAACGCGCGGGGCTTTAACCTTAAAAAGCGTACCTCATTTTCGCGTTTCAGGTTTACGTTTTACGACGCTGTGTACCTGACGGTCTTTACTGTTCTGACAGCGGTTGCGGCGTTTAATACGGCGAGCTTTGAGTATTATCCGACGTTCTGTCCGCCCGAGCTTGATTTGCGGACGGTTATCGGCATAATCTCATTCGGAGCGCTGGCGTTCATCCCGTTTGTTTACGAAATATCGGAGGAGATAAGATGGAAACTTTCTCTGTCAAAAATCTGAGCTTCAAATTTAATAACGCCGCCAGCCGCGCGCTTTCCGACATCAATCTCAGCGTAAGCTCGGGAGAGTTCCTGCTCGTGATAGGCGAGTCGGGCAGCGGCAAAACGACGCTGCTCAGAATGTTCAAGAATGAGCTTCGTCCCAAGGGAGAGCTCAGCGGAGAGATCTTATTTCTTCAAAAGAATATTGACGAGCTTTCCGATAATGACAGCGCGGCGAAAATCGGCTATATCGCTCAGAATCCCGACGCTCAGATCGTCAGCGACAGGGTATACGGTGAGCTGGCGTTCGGGCTTGAAAGTCTCGGTCTTGACAATAAGGTAATCAGGGCGAGGGTGTCTGAGTTCGCGTCGTACTTCGGGCTGAGCGGCGACTTCCGCAAAAAGACCGCTTCTCTTTCGGGAGGTCAGAAACAGCTTCTGAACCTCGCCGCTGTGATGGCTATGGAGCCAGAGGTTATTATTCTCGACGAGCCGACCTCACAGCTCGACCCGATTTCAGCGTCGGAGTTTCTCGACGCTCTCAGGCGTGTGAATGAGGACTTCGGCAAGACCATGATTATCGCGGAGCATCATCTCAGCGAGGTCTTTAAGCTCGCCGATAAGGTTCTCTGTCTTGAAAACGGGGGAGTGAAGGCTTGCGGAAAGCCGTCGGAGCTTGCCGCTTTCTTAAAGGGAGAGCGGATTGAGCAGACTTTGCCCGTCAGCGCGAGGATTTTTAATCACCTCGGACTTGACGGCGGCTGTCCTCTCAGCGTGAAAGAGGGCAGGGCTATGCTCGGCGAATACAAAAATAATCATCAAATTTCTTATAAAGAAATAAAAACAGATAAAAAAATAATAGACTGCCGTGACCTGTGGTTCAGATACGATAAAAACGGCTCCGATATTCTAAAGGGCTGCGACCTGAGCGTGTATCAGGGCGAGTTTTACGCTCTGCTGGGCGAAAACGGCTGCGGTAAGTCAACGCTGCTTAACCTGATAAACGGCTCTGTGAAGCAATACAGGGGCAAGATAAGGCGGTTTAGCGACAGGCTTGCCTGCCTGCCGCAGAATCCGAGGAATCTTTTTGTAAAGGATAAGCTCGGGGAGGATCTGGAGATGGTTAATAATTCTTATAAGGAATTATCTGATAAGTTTAATCTTTCTCATCTGCTCGACCGTCACCCTTATGATCTGAGCGGCGGCGAGCTTCAAAGGGCGGCGCTGTGTAAGCTTATGCTGACCAAGCCCGAGGTTCTCCTGCTCGACGAGGCGACTAAGGGGCTTGACTCCTTCGCCAAAAACGAGCTCGGAGCTTTCCTTCGCGCGCTTACAAACGAGGGCTTGACGGTGCTGTGCGTGACTCACGATCTGGATTTTGCCGCCGAATTTGCCGACAGATGCGGACTGCTTTTTGACGGCGGTATCACGGTTGAGAATTATTCAAATCCCTTCTTTTCTTCAAACGCCTTCTACATAACTCAGTCGGCGAAAATCAGCAGGGGCATTTTCACAAACGCCGTGACGTATGACGATATTATCAAATGTCTTGACGCGGGGGACGGGGTATGAGGAAAGCGTTGATTTATATTGTGCCGCTTCTGCTCATTCCAGCGGCGGTGATTACGGGCGCGGTTATCGGCGACAGGAGCTACGCGGCTGTATCCGCGATAGTCGCGCTGCTCTCGTGCGTACCGTTCTTCCTCGGCTTTGAGAGCAAAAAGTATTCGAGCAGGCGGCTTGTGATACTCGCCGTTATGACGGCGCTGTCGGTCGCGGGACGATTCATTTTCGCGCCTGTTCCGTTCTTTAAGCCCGTGACCGCGATAGTCATAATCTCGGCTGTATACTTCGGCGGAGAGTTTGGGTTTCTGACGGGAGCGCTGTCGGCTGTGTTGTCGAATTTCTACTTCGGTCAGGGACCGTGGACGCCGTTTCAGATGCTCGCGTGGGGGCTTATCGGATTTATCGCCGGCTTGCTTGCCGATCCTTTGAAGCGCAGTAAGCTCGCGCTTATCATCTACGCCGTGCTTTCGGGATTTTTATACTCGGCGGTTATGGATGTGTGGACAACGATGTGGGCTGACGGCGGCTTTAATCTGAGCCGTTTTCTCGCGCTGACAGCGACCTCGCTGCCGATAACGGCGGTGTATATCGTTTCCAATATTATCTTCCTGCTCGTGCTGATGAAGGTAATAGGAGTGAAAATCGAGCGGCTTATAACTAAATATGAGATATGAAAAGGGGCTGTTTTCACAGCCCCTTTGTTACGCGTTTTTATTCTTCTTTTGCTTTTTAATAACCTTCATTCGCGAGAATTCCTCTCTGTCCTTCTCGTCGAGCGCGTCGGAAATGAACTTAACGTCCTCCTCGAATTGAGGGATCATAATGTTTTTGAGGGCGTTAGCGCGTTTCTGAGTCTTTTTGATTGAGTCGGCGAGTCGGTAGACGCTGTTCTCGATCTCGGAGAGCTGCGCGGTCAGAATCTTGACCTCGGTAAATTTCCTATAGGCGTTGTCGAGCGTATTGCCTGTTGAGAAAAGTCCGAAGTGAAGCTCATTCTTCCCCGGCTCGTCCATTGTGACGATCGGAATCTCAACGCCCATAACCGAGCGGTAATCGAGCGTCAGGCTGTTCTCAACGGGGATAGTCTTACTGATCTCCGAGCAATAGCCGTGAGTAACGTTTGCGGTCTGGAGGGCGAGATACGCCTCCTCGTAAACGCTGTCGATCGTGCCCTGTATCTCGTTCGCCTTGTCTATGAGCATCATCATCTCGCGGATAAGGATATTACGCTTCTTGTCCATAAGCTCGTATCCCATTTTAGCGAGCGATAACTGCTTTTTTGTATTCATCAGATTACCTTTTGTAGGTACTGTAGCCATTGATGAACACTCCTTTTAATAATGCTTGGTTTTAACCCTTGTAGTATTTGTCGAGAAGCTCGTCGTCAACACGGTCGAGCTCTGAGCGCGGGAGAGTTGAGAGCAGTTCCCAGCCGAGATCGAGACTCTCGGTGATGTCACGGTCCTCGTCAAAGCCCTGATTTACAAAGCGTGTTTCAAACTGCTTGCCGAATTCCATATACTTCTTGTCGATAGGTGAGAGCTCCTCCTCGCCTATAACGGCGGCGAGCGATCTCGCGTCGATTACTCTCGCGTATGACGCGAAGAGCTGGTTCGCGAGCGGCTGATGATCGGCGCGCGTAAAGCCCTCGCCGATACCGTCCTTCATAAGTCTTGAGAGCGACGGAAGTACGGATACGGGCGGATAATAGCCCTGTCCCTGCAGTGAGCGGTCGAGGGTGATCTGACCCTCGGTGATGTAGCCCGTGAGGTCGGGGATAGGATGAGTGATGTCGTCGTTGGGCATAGTCAGAATCGGAATCTGAGTAACCGAGCCCTCGTGACCCTTGATCATACCGGCTCTCTCATAGAGCGAGGCGAGGTCTGAGTATAAGTATCCGGGATAACCCTTACGTCCCGGGATCTCTCCCTTTGAGGATGAGAACTCACGCAGAGCCTCGGCGTATGAGGTCATATCGGTCATAATTACGAGCACGTGCATATCAAGGTCAAACGCGAGATATTCGGCGATCGTGAGCGCGCATCTCGGAGTAAGAGTTCTCTCGATGATCGGGTCGTTGGAAAGGTTTAGGAGCATTACAACGTGGGAGAGTACGCCCGAGTCCTCAAAGCTCTTGCGGAAGTATTCCGCGACGTCCTTCTGAACGCCCATTGCAGCGAATACTACGCAGAAGTTGTCCTCGGTAGCGCCCGTGATTCTAGCCTGACGTACAATCTGAACGGCGAGGTCGTTGTGCTTCATACCTGAGCCTGAGAAGATCGGGAGCTTCTGACCTCTGATAAGAGTCATAAGCGTGTCGATCGTCGAGATACCCGTATTGATAAAGTTTGTGGGATATACACGGCTTACGGGGTTGATAGGCGTGCCGTTGATGTTAGCCTTTTTGTCGGGGAAAATCTCGCCGAGACCGTCAATCGGTCTGCCCGCGCCGTCAAGCACTCGTCCGATTATCTCGGGAGACAGAGACTGCTCCATCGGGTGACCCGTGAGCCTTGTCTTAGTGTTGACGAGGCTGATGTTTCGGGTGCCCTCAAAAACCTGAACTACTATTCTTTCGCCCTCGATCTGAACTACACGACCCTGACGGGTTGTGCCGTTGTCAAGTCTTATATCGACAATTTCCTCGTTGGAAACGCCCTTGACGCCGTCGATAACTATGAGCGAGCCGTTAATTTCCTTAACGCCTACATAATCTATTAACATAGCGCTTCCTCCTTAATACAGAATTTCGTCGATTTTTTTGTCGATTTCCTCAATGTAAGCGTCGAACATCTCGGGCTTATCGTTGGGGATGTCGTATTTCATCTTTGTGAGCTTATCGAACAGACCTAAAGCGATAAGCTTTGAGATCGGGATTTCCTGAGCCACGACATCTTTTGAGCGGTCGTAGAGCTTGAGGATGACCTTCATCATATTCATCTGCTTTTCAAGCGGTACAAAGGTATCGTCCTTGTGGAAGGCGTTCTGCTGTAAGAAGCCTACGCGGATGACCTTTGCGGTTTCGATAACGAGCTTCTGGTCGTCGGGGAGAACGTCGGAGCCGATGAGCTTAACGATTTCCATAAGCTTGTTTTCTTCCTGGAGCAGAGCGGAGATCCTTGTTCTGTACTCGACAAATTCCTCGCCGAGCTGCTCATTGAACCACGGGTCTATATCATTGAAATACTCGCTGTAGGAGTTCATCCAGTTTATAGCCGGATAATGTCGGGCGTAGGCGAGAGCCTTGTCAAGCGCCCAGAAGCAGCGTGTAAATCTCTTTGTGTTCTGAGTTACGGGCTCGGAGAAGTCGGAGCCCTGCGGACTTACCGCGCCGATAATTGATACGGAGCCGTTGTCGCCCGAGAGCGTTTCTACGCGTCCGGCTCTCTCGTAAAACTCTGCGAGACGCGAGGGAAGATAAGCAGGGAAGCCTTCCTCAGCGGGCATTTCCTCAAGTCGTCCCGAGATCTCACGCAGAGCCTCCGCCCAACGTGAAGTAGAGTCTGCCATAATAGCTACGTCGTAGCCCATATCGCGATAATACTCCGCGAGCGTAATGCCTGTGTAGATCGAAGCCTCACGCGCCGCGACGGGCATATTTGAGGTGTTGGCGATAAGCACTGTTCTGTCGGTCATCGGTCTGTCTGACTTAGGGTCGATAAGCTGCGAGAACTCGTCGAGAACCTGAGACATCTCATTACCTCGCTCGCCGCAGCCGACGTATACGATGATATCGGCGTCGCACCATTTCGCGAGCTGATGCTGAGTCATAGTCTTACCTGTGCCGAAGCCGCCTGGGATAGCCGCTGCGCCGCCCTTGGCGATCGGGAACATTGTGTCGATTACACGCTGTCCCGTGATAAGAGGAACGCTCGTCGAGAGCCTCTGTGTTATGGGACGCGAGGTACGGATAGGCCATTGCTGGCAGAGCGTTAAGCTGTGCTCTGTTCCGTACTCGTCCTTGATCTTAACGATAGTATCAAAAAGCTTATACTCGCCGTCGGGCTTGACCTCGACTACCTCGCCTGAGAGCAGGGGAGGTACCATAAGTCTGTGCTCGATGATCTGAGTTTCGGGGAGAGTCGCGTAAATCTGACCGCCCTTGACGATGTCGCCCTCTTTGACTTTAAGAGTGACGTCCCACTCCTTCGTTTCGTCGAGAGCGTTGACCTGAGAGCCGCGGTTGATAAACGCGCCGTTCTCCTCCTCAATAGCCTTTAGCGGACGCTCGATACCGTCGAAGATGTTGTCGAGTATTCCGGGACCGAGAAGTACGTTCATCGGGTTGCCCGTACCTGTTACGGGATCGCCCGGGCGCAGTCCCGTGGTCTCCTCATATACCTGAATGGTGGTGTATTCATCGGTTACGCCGATGATCTCGCCGACGAGGTTCTCTCTGCCGACGTGAACCATTTCCATCATTTTAAAATCTGTCGGTCCCTTTACGGTGATAACGGGGCCGTTTATTCCGAAAATTACGTTGTTGTTCATGGTAATCATCTCTTTATGCTAAAAGTTTACAGCTTTAAATCCGCGCTGTTGACAAAACGCTTTTTCTCTTCCTCAAGCTTGGAGTCGAGCGTATTGTCGGCGACGATTTTTTTCGCGGGGCAGTATGCTCTGAGTCCTCCGAGGCGGATGGTGACGTCCTCTTTTATTTCTGTATCAGAATTAAAAACAGACTTTATCTCATCCGCGAAGCCCATATCGGCGGGCTTGAGGGAGATTACGCAGCTCTCGGTCGTAAAGAGCTGAGCGATTTCCTCGGCGTAGGAAAGAAGCTTATCCTTGTATTCGGGACTGCCCGCGAAGTCAAGGAGCTTTTCTTCGGCGCGTCTGAAAATCTCGTCGGTCATCTCGCCGCGCTTTTTGAAGATTTTGCCCTGAGCCTCAAGATTCTTTACGGCGTATTCGCTCGTGACCTTTGAGGTTGAGGAGGAGAGGAGCTTTTTGACATAGCGGTCGGCGTCAGCTTTGCCTTGTATCTCCGCTTTTTTGACAGCTTCCTCCTTATTAGCGCGCGCCTCATCCATAACCGAGCGGCGTTCCTTTTCGCTGTATTCCTTTATCGCGTTTAAAAACTTACTTGTTTTATCACTCATAATAGCTGCCTTTCTATAGCTTTACACCGATTGCTTCCTGAACGTATCTTGTGATACTGTCGGCGGTTCTTCCGTTACCGTGACGGTCGGGAATCTCGACGATAAGCGGACGCTTGCGGTGAAGCTTCAAGTCATATACGAGCTCGGGACATTTTGAGACGAGGGTCTCGGTCATAAGCACGACGGCGATTTCGGGATTGTCCATCGCCTTTTGAAGTTCTTCTCTGATATGCTTGTCGGAGTGAACTACAACGCCCTCGATGCCCGCGAGTCTCATACCCATCTGGGTATCGACATTGTCGCTGATCAAGAAGTATTTCATAATATCAGCCGTTGAGAATAAGGATAGAAATAAGCATACCGTAAAGCGCGATACCTTCTCCGAGAGCAACGAAGATGATAGCCTTACCGAAGTTCTTGGGATCCTCAGCCGCCGCGCCGATAGCCGCGGGAGCGCCGTGACCTACCGCGATACCGCCGCCGATGCAGGCGATACCTGTTGAGAGCCCCGCGCCGAGATACTGGAGACCCTTTGCCATAGGCTCAAGGCTCTGAACAGCGGGATCAGCGCCTGCCGCGTTAGCGACGATAGGGCATACAAGACAGAACGCGAGTACCGCGCCGAAGCTTACGAGCTGAGTGAGCATTGAGCGCTTCACGTTTTTCTTTTTATTGAACGAACGGGTTACAAGTACTACTGAAAGTACAAGGAATGCTACGGGAATTGCAAGTAAAAGAGCGTTTAAAAAGTTCATAATTGACCTCCAAAAAATTAATTTCTGATAAGATTTAATCTGACAGGCTCATAAGGTCTGCCTTCACCTGAATAGAAGCGGCTGAACATCTCGTAATACTCAAGTCTGAGAACCTGGATACATACGAGAAGCGCTTCCAGCACGCATACAAGCGCGTTGCCGAAAACTACAACCGGATAATAACCTACTCCGCCGACTGTTTCGGCGAGGGTAAACACAACCTGCATCATACCCGCGTGGACGAGTACGAACGCCGCCACACGAAGAAAGCTCATTGTGTTGGAAACATAGCTTAAAAGCACTTCGATGCTCTCGAAGATATTTTCGAGAATAAATCCGCCGACGCTCTCGGGCTTCCAGTCGGGATTGCCGTCAACGAGCTTTCCGAGCGGTTCTCTGCAAAATACGAGCACGAAGCATATACAGATGACGATGATGTAGGGAACGGAGTACAGGTTTACGTTGAATAACATAAGACCCCCAAGTCCCGCGACGTTCATTCCGTAGAACAACAGTCCCGCCACACCGCTTGTGTCAAACAGCATCTTGCCGTAATTGCCTTGTCTGAAAGAGGTGTAGATGTTGAGCATCATCGCTACGCACAGCAGCGCCATTCCCAAGCCTACCGCGATCAGCAGGATCTTGCTTATGAACACGGGCGACATAACCTCGATCGGCTTTTCTTCCATATGGAGTATGCCCTTGTAGAACCAGTCCATAGCGTTTTCATAGCCGAATACAGAGCCGTACAGCGCTCCGAAAACCATACCCGAGATTCCGCACGGCACGAGTATCTTGCCGATAGCCATCCGCCTCGCGAACCACATCACAAGTCCAGCGATTGCTACGCAGAAGCCGTGTCCGACGTCGCCGAACATTATGCCGAACAGCAGAACGTACGTAAAGGCGATGAAGTTTGTCGGATCGATCTCCTTGTATTTGGGCACGCCGTACATTTCCGTGTAGAACTGGAACGGACGTGTAAGGAAACAGTTTTTGAGCTTGACGGGAGGGGAGAGCTTTAGCTCATCCTTGGCGTTCGACATACTTACCTCGACGCTCTTGAATTTTTCAAGACGCTTTTTCAGAGGCTCCGACGCCTTCTCGGATACCCAGCCTGTCAGACAGAAGCTGTCGCCTCTCTGCATAGCGTGGGTTTTGATTGAGATAAAGAGGTTTATCTCAGCGGCTTTAGTGTAGTAGCTGAGAATTTTCTTTCTCTTTTCCTCAACGTAGTTATTTATTTTTTCTTCCAGCTCGTCAAGCTCCTCCTGAAGCTTGACTACGTCTGATTTAAGTCTGCGGTAGAGCTCGGCGGGAGTGACCTCCATACTGCCGAAGGAGCTTTTCTCAAAGAACAGTCGGGCGAAGGTCCTCTCCGCTTTGTCGTACATCGTCAGCGGTACGAAGTACGCGCACCAGATATATCTGCCTTCCTCCTGACAGGTGAAGAACTCAAGGTAGTCGATGTTGTAGTTCTCGGTGCCGAGCTTAGCGACGCTTTCCTTCGGCATTCTTCCGAAAACCGCCCTGACGTACTCCATCTCGAGCAGCTCCTCGATGTTGGTGTCGATCGACATAAAGTGGCTGGCTTCCTCACGGGCTCGCTTACATTCGTTGTACTCGTCCCGAAGCTTCTTACGCTTTTCCGTAAGAGTCTCCGCTTTTTTGAGCAGTCGTTTTGAGAAGTCGTCGATCGTCTCAAAGTCGGGGTTGAATTTCTTTTTTGTGCGAATATACTCAGGCTCGATCCCGAGCTCCTTCATAGCGTTGCCGATTCTCGTGACAGGCTCGGAATACCTTGAGCTTGTCGTGACCCTGCTGAAGCCCTTTGTGTCCGAGAAAAAGTTGCCGACTTCGTCGGGGTGGAAGGCTTTTGACCTTCCCAGAGTCAACACCACTTCATCAAGCGTGCTTATGTGCCCGATGATACTGAAGACTTTGATGTTTTCAACACTCAATACACATTACCTCCTTTGCGCTTATCGGTTGATAAGCAGTGGTTAATTAATATATAAGCAATGGTTCTATTTTACTTTTGTCAATGTTGTATCTCGCGCCCTCGATAATACATATGAGGTTGTGGAGTTCAATTTCGCACAGCAGTATGTACGACATCATAACGGTCACGGGACTGTCGGAGAAGTACATATTATGCCGCGCTTTCCTGAACTCGATGATACGCGGCAGCTCTCCTGTTGTCGCGTACTCGACCTTTGAGATAAGCTTGCCTACGCGCGTTCTCTGCATAATCCTGAACACCTCGGCAGAGCTTTCCGCGTTGCACATCTCCAGCATAACCTTTGGTCTTATACTGCCGAAGGGGAGGAGATACTTGAACACGGTCGCGCCGTCGGCGAAATAATACTTCTTTAAACGAATTATATTGGTAAAATTCCTGTAGTCGATTATTGTATTGAAAAGGTCTGTGAGCTCCTCGCGCTCAGAGGCGTCGGTCTTTTCGATAGCCTCAAACAGCTCCGCGCAGAGCTTGACGTAGAGCTTGTTCTCTATCTCGGCGACGGGAATGGGACGGATGTCGGTGGGGTACTCGCGGAGGATTGAGCCAAAGTGGGATTTCCTCATCGCGAACACAAACTCCTCGAAGTTCACAACATCTGCAAGCGCGTTGAGGTCGATTTTTACCTTCTTGGCAATATGGGGAGGGAGGGTGAAGTTGTAGTGCTCCTCCTCGCTTTCGGCTGAGTTGAGGCGAGTGAGGAATTTTACGATCTCGTCAACCTCGTTTTTATGAGCGAGAAACTGAGAGAAATCCTCTCCCGTATCGTGCTCGTAGCGGCTGAGGATCTCAAACTCGGAGTTTACATACTGGCGCAGAAGGTTCTCGAACAATCCGCGGCGTATGCCTCTTTCGTTCGCCTCGCCGAACGCGTTAATGTAATGTGTATTCGATTTTAGGTATGCCATAACATCTGAGATACTTCCGCAGTCGAGGAGAGCCTTGTAGTCCTTCTCGGTAAGGCGTTTTCCGAACTTCGCCTTAACGCGCGTAAGTACCGCGTAGCTTGCATTTGACATAAAGTCACCTCTGCTTACTTCAAAACGTTCGCGACAATCTCGTCAACCCATTTATCAGCGTTTTCGTCGAATTTTTTCTGAAGCTTCTTTTGTGAAGCCTTACGCTTTTCTTCATTCTTTTCAAAGGTTTTTTTGCTGCTTTCCTCAACCTTTTTACGCTCAGCCTCGGCTTCTTCCTCAGCCTGAGCCATATATTTGTCGTGGATCTTCTTGACCTCGTCCTCGATTTCCTTTTCAAGCTCAAGCTTCTGTTTCTTGGTTTCTTCGCTGTACTGTTTTGCCTGATTATCAATGTCAACCAGTTTTTTGATAATATCCTGCATTATTTACAGCCTCCTTGCGATATATTTTAAATCAGTTTTTAAGTGACTGGAGCGGGGCGGGAAGTCTGCCGCCTCGGTTAATGAATACGGACGGATCGCCGTTTCTGACGGGCATTACGGGGCCTGTTCCGAGAAGTCCGCCGAAGCTTAACTCGTCGCCCGCCTTTTTGTTGATCGCGGGGATAAGTCTGACGGCGGTGGTCTTTGAGTTGACCATACCGATAGCCGCCTCGTCGGCGATGATAGCGGAGATCGTCTCGGCGGTGATATCGCCCGGTACGACGATCATATCAAGTCCGACTGAGCAAACGGCTGTCATACTCTCGAGCTTTGTGATGTCGAGCGAGCCGTTCTTAGCCGCTGCTATCATACCCGCGTCCTCTGAAACGGGGATGAACGCTCCGCTTAATCCGCCTACGTGGGATGAAGCCATAACGCCGCCCTTCTTGACCGCGTCATTGAGCAGCGCCAGAGCGGCGGTGGTGCCGTGACAGCCGCAGCTTTCGAGTCCCATTTCCTCGAGGATATAGGCTACACTGTCGCCGACCGCGGGGGTGGGAGCGAGTGAGAGGTCTACGATCCCGAAGGGAACGCAGAGTCTTTTTGAGGCTTCCCTCGCCACGAGCTGTCCCATTCGTGTGATCTTGAACGCCGTTTTCTTGATCATTTCGGCGATTTCGTCAATGCTTTTATCCTTGCCCGTCTTTGCGAGAGCCGCTCTGACAACTCCCGGTCCCGATACGCCGACGTTGATTACGCAGTCGGCTTCTCCTACGCCGTGGAAGGCGCCCGCCATAAACGGATTGTCCTCGGGAGCGTTGCAAAATACTACGAGCTTTGCCGCGCCTATGCAGTCGCGGTCAGCGGTTCTCTCGGCGGTTTCGCGGACGATCTTGCCCATCATTTTGACGGCGTCCATATTGAGTCCCGCCTTTGTGGAGCCGATGTTTACCGAGGAGCACACCCTCTCGGTGATGTCAAGCGCCTCGGGGATACTGTCGATAACCGCGTAGTCGCCCGCTGAAAAGCCCTTTTGTACAAGAGCCGAGTATCCGCCGATAAAGTTGACTCCCAGCTCAAACGCCGCCTTGTCGAGAGCCTGAGCGAACTTTACTACGTTTCTGCTCTGGCAGGGAGCGGCAATCATTCCGATAGGGCTGACGGAAATACGCTTGTTTATAATCGGAATACCGTACTCACGCTCGATATCCTCGCCCGTTTTGACGAGATCCTGAGCGTAACGGCAGACCTTATCGTAAACCCTGACGCTCGCCTTGTCGATATCCTCGTCCATACAGTCGAGCAGGGAAATGCCCATTGTTATGGTGCGGACGTCGAGGTTTTCGTTGTCTATCATATTTATGGTTTCTAAAATATCTCTGGTTTCAAGCATAACGAACCTCCGTTAAATGCGGTGCATACTGTTGAAGATGTCCTCGTGCATAACGTGGATCTTAGTGCTTGTCTGTTTCTCAACCTCAGTAAGCTTTTCTCTGAGCAAATCAATGGTTGTATCGTTCTCGAGCTCAGCGAGCATAAGCATCGCGAACATATCTCTGAGAACGCTCTGGTTAACCTCGATAATGTTGACTGAACAGTCGGCGCAGGCGGATGATACCTTCGCGAGAATTCCTACCGAGTCCTTACCGACAACGCTGATAACTGCTTTCATAAAAAGTTCCTCCGGATTAATAATTTTGATTGCATAATTACGCTTTGTATGATATATTTTAGTTATATAAAACTGAGTGGTGATATTTATGAAGATAATCTGTGATACACACGTTCATTCATCAAATTCCTTTGACGGCGAGAGCACAGTCCGTGAAATCTGTGAAGCCGCTGTAGAAAAGGGGATAAGCTCGGTAACGATTACCGATCATATGGAAGCGCCTGAGATTCGTCTGGGCGACAAGAGCGTCTACGGCAACGCGATAAAGTCGATCGCGCGGTCAGTCGCCGACGTTGAAGCTCTGCAAAGCGAGTACGAGGGGAGAGTCAAGCTTCTCAAGGGTATGGAGCTCGGCGAGCCTATGCACGATCCGAAGCTTACTCAGAAGGCGTATGAGATCGCCGACTTTGATTTTATCCTCGCGTCAGTCCACAATCTCTTTGAGGAGGAGGATTTCTACTACCTCGAGTACAATGAGCGCAACGTAAAGCCGCTTTTGACGAGATACTTTGACGAGCTTCTCGATACCGCGAAGAACGCTGATTTTGACAGTCTCGCTCACCTGACATATCCGTTCAGGTATATAGTCGAGAGGACGGATATTCGTCCCGATACGGCTGAATACGCCGACGTTATCGACGAGATCTTCCTCACCCTCGCGAGAAGAAACAAGTCGCTGGAAATCAATACCTCGGGACTGTTCAAGCCGATTAATTCAACCTTGCCCGATCTTGACCTCATCAGGAGATTCCGCGAGCTCGGAGGAAGTATGGTGACTGTCGGCAGCGACGCTCACAACTGCAAGGATCTGGGCGCGGGTCTTGAGGAGGGCATAAAGCTTGCCCGTATGTGCGGCTTCAAGAGCTTTACCGTCTATGAAAACCGTCAGCCTAAGCAGGTCGCGATCTGGTATTGATTTTGTTGCTTATATAATATAAGTATTAAAAAATATATAAGGCAATAAAAATATATAAGGCAATGAAGCGGAGGGCTTCATTGCCTTTCGTCGTTGCTGAAATTATAGCACTTTGCTGTATATTTTTCAATAACTGTGGTCGATATTTCAAAAATTTGTCAGTTTTTTAAAAATTACAACTCATTAGCAAGTTTTTTTATGTATTCTTTAAGCTGTTCTTTTGTTTCGGTGTGTTTAAGTCCCATTTCAATATTAGCCTGAAGCACTCCGAACTTATTACCCATATCATATCTCTTGCCGACGATCTCAACAGCGGTCATTCCTTTTG
>CACYDB010000005.1 GCA_902773035.1 uncultured Ruminococcus sp.
GCTCGGGGATTCGCCGACTACGGGCTCTACAATATCCGTAAAGTCAACATTTGTTATAGGCTTAATATATTCAACCGTGATATGGTCATTGTTTTTAACGTAATTATCGCCGACGCTGCCCTCGGTTGTATAAATCGTAAACGCCGCGATAGGCGAGTAGCTCTTGTCGTAACCGAAAGCGCACGTATCGATTTTAGTTGTTCCAGCGGGAATAAATACGTCCGTTAACGCTGTATCGCAAAAAGCGTAGCTGCCGATTTCGGCTTTAGCGCCGTCGTTAATAGTAACCTCGGCTAATTTGGTACATCCTTTAAATGCTTCGCTGCCGATTAATTCGATATGGGTAGAGATTGAAATACTCTCAAGCGCTGTACAGTTCGAAAACGCAGCCATATCTATTGTCTCAAGAAAAAACGGAAGATTAATTGTTTTCAAACCTGTACAGTCAGAGAACGCGCTTTTTCCGATATAAGTAAGATTAAGGGGCATAGTTACCGACGTTAGATTCTTACACCAGTAAAACGCTCCGTTGCCGATAGTCTTGATTCCGTCTTCGATAGTAACGGATTTTACGCTTGAACTATTGAAGGATAGGGGACCGTCCGTAGCCCATGGCATTTTACCGTTGCCGTCTTTCTCAATAGTCGTACCGCCGAAGATACGGAGATGACCTGTCGTTGAATTAAATTCATACTGACAGTCGCCTACCGTACCGCTTTTTGAAACTTCGGCGTTAGCGGTAATAGGAGCTACAGCGAATACGCTTATAAGAATAAGTAATGACAGTACTATGCTGGTAAGCTTTCTGATTGATTTCATATTACTACTTCCTTTCGTAAATAGGGATGAGAGGTTTTATACTATAAAACATCAATTATATTGTACCATATTTAACGAAAATATGTTGCACAAACTTTATTTGCGTTATTTATGCAATATAAACAAACAACGTGGCGTTTACGCACAGGTTTAAATTCTTATTAAGCCTTCTCCTTGAGGAGACTCCTCCATTGGAGGAGATGTCGCGAATGCGACAGAGGTGGTGCCGTCTGCGGCTGAGCAACGCAGATGTGCATTATAGCTATGCCACACGCCGCAACATACGAGATGAACCCTTCTCACAGCAGAACACAGGTCACCGGCGTCAAAACTCTGCCCACACTTAAATCCTCATCCTCAGCGCGCACGCTGTTCTATGCCGTTCTCCTTGTAGTACTCGCTCTTTTCCTTATACATTTCGCGATCGGCGATCGCAACCAGCTTCTCGGGAGTCAGCTCAGGCTTATCAACCGCCGCCGCGCTTCCGACAGATAACGACAGCGTCTTAACCTTCTTTCCCCGCCAGTCCGCCACAGCCTGTTTAAGCTGCGCTTTCAGCTCGGGAATCATCTCAATATCATTTCTGATCAAAACAATAAACTCGTCGCCGCCTGTTCTGTAACAATCCCCGTAACCGCCGAATACGGATGAAATACAATCCGCGGCGCCGCAAATCAGTTCATCGCCTGCGTTATGACCGAGGTTGTCATTTGTGTTTTTCAGACCGTTTATATCAATCGAAAACGCGATAAGATCCTTCGGCAACGACTCAAGAGCCGCCAGCTCTCTCATTGCCGCCGTATACGCGTAACGACTTGAAATACCTGTCAGCGCGTCCTCCGAGATCCTGATCATCTGCTCATTTATCCTGTCATCCGACGCCAGCTGAGTAAACTCCGAATAGTGAATAAACAGCAGCGATAAGCCGATTGTCAAAGTAATATACGCCGTTCTTACCTCGCCGCCAAGCAGCTCCTGCATAAATATGCCCGCCGCGAAGAATACAGCTATCGAGAACAGTGAGGTTCGATTTTGTCTGCGGAAATTCTTACCGTAAATTCCGAACTCAAATAACGCGAAAATAACAATCAGCAGATATAATATGATATATACAATATACGCGGGACCGTGAGAATAATGGTTTTCCCCGTCTATCACGAGGATCCAGCCTGTGAAGTACGACACTATCTGGAAAACCGTGTTAACGGCAATAAGCGCGAAAACAACTTTTCCCCATATACTCTTCGTGTTGAACTGAAGAATGATCGCGCCGCCCACAATCGGAGTCAGCAAATAATCAAACAGCTTGACCGACATCAGCACCCATGGCGGAAAATTCATATTTCCGTTAAGCTGAACGCCCAGCCACTCCGCAAAAGCGGCTAACGCGACGATTGCGTATGTAAAATACAGAACCGTCTTTTGTTTTCGGGTGATTCTGTCATTATCTTTTACAAGAATACAAAGAGCTATCAGCGCGAGCCCTACCAGAATCATCATCGGAGTATAGTATCTCAAGTCCTCACATCCTCTCTTACCGTATTTTTTCCGTTTCCTTTAGAGAACCGATCAGTTCCGCGATCGGTTACGCTTTATCTTATACTCCCATTCTCTTATTTTTTCACTTAATTTGCAAGAGGGGGTTCCATAATGTCACACTCTTTTTTAGAAAAATTCTCGCCTGATTCTTGTTTTTATTCGCTCCATAAGTTAAACTAATACTCAGATAAATGATAAGGAGCGATACTTTATGAGTATGCTTTTTGCGAATACACTGAAAAAACTCAGAACGGAAAAAGGACTCTCTCAGCAGGAGCTTGCGGACAGGTTATACGTTACGCGTTCCGCGATAGCCCGCTGGGAAAACGGCAGCAGGCTTCCCGACACCGCTATGATTTCAAAAATCGCCGACGCGTTAGGCGCGGACGCTTATCTGATGATCTCAACCGCCGCGCAGAGCGACGAGTATCCTAACGTCATTATGGTGGATGACAGAAAGCTGATTCTCACAGGCGGTCTGCCCATACTCGAGGAGGTTATGCCCAACGCGAATGTAAAAGGCTTTACCGACGCGGACGCCGCAGTCGAATACGCGAGGGAGAACAGCGTCGCGCTGGCATTTCTGGATATCGAGCTTAGAAACACAACAGGCTTTGAGCTGTGCCGCGAGCTGCTGAAAATCAATCCGCGCACCAACGTTGTGTACCTGACAGCGTACAGCGATTACGCGCTTGACGCGTGGAGCACGGGAGCCAGCGGCTTTATGCTCAAGCCGATTACGCCCGAGGGCGTAAGAGAGCAGCTCAGTAACCTGAGATACCCCTTCTGGACAGGAGGCGAGGGCGTATGACCTATTTAATTGTCAGCTACTCGATCCTCGGAGCGATGTTGGTTATGATGATGCTCGGAATAGGGTTCTCCGCTACGCTACCCGCGACTAACCGCTGGAGCAAGCGATATTTCATCCTGTTGTTTTCAATTCTCCTGATATGCTCCGTCGCCTGCTTTCTTGCCACGCTCTTCTGGGAAGATGTCAGTATGTCTTTTGCGGAAAAAATCCTCTATTTCTTTGAAGCAACGTCACTTTCGGTAACAATGATTTTTCCGACTGTCTTTCTGCTGCACAGCTGCGGCGAGAAAATCAAAACCTCTCCTCTTTTCAACGCGGCGCTGGCGCTGTGGATATTGTGCTTTATCATGATAATCATAGCGCAGTTTACAACTGTGTTCTACAGCGTTACGCCGAATAACGAATACATCCGCGGTCCGTTGTTCTCTGTACTTCTCAGTCCCCTAGTCGTGATTATGATTCTCAACATCGCTGCCGCTCTCAAAAGACGTAAGAAACTGACAAAGCGATATTTTATCGGACTGATGGTCTATATGCTGCCGATGACGATTTCGTTATTCATTCATATGTTTTTTGAAGCCGAGGTAATTATCGTACTGTGTATGGCGCTGTTCGCGCTCGTTATGTTCGGACTGATCCTTGCGGATAATCTGGAACGGTATACCACTCAGCAACGCGAAATCGCCAATCAGCGCGCCGACATTCTGGTGCTGCAAATGCGCCCTCACTTCATCTGTAACACTATGATGGGAATTTACTACCTGTGCGATCAGGACTCCAAAAAGGCAAAGCAGGTCACGCTGGACTTTACCACTTATCTGCGCAAAAACTTCGCCGCGATAGCCAGCGAGGACGCCGTGCCCTTCTGTGACGAGCTCGAGCATACGCGCGCCTACCTCTCCGTTGAGCAGGCGCAGTTTGAGGACACGCTCTTTGTCAGCTACGATACGCCGTACACTATGTTCCGCGTACCTCCGCTGACGCTGCAGCCCATCGTGGAGAACGCCGTCAAGCATGGGATGAAATCGAGCAGCGACCCGATTCATATTACCGTCGCCACCCGAAAGACAGATACCTCAGCCGAGATCATCGTCGAGGACGACGGCTCGGGCTATGATCCCGTTGAGGACAACGAGCCGCATATCGCCCTGAACAATATCCGTCAGAGGCTCGAAATGACGTGCGGCGGCAAGCTTATCATATGCGAACGCGAAAACGGCGGAACAAAGGTCGTCGTAAAAATCCCCAACTGAACACATTGATAAAGCGGAGGCGTAAGGTCTCCGCTTTTTTACTCCGTAGTGCAAAGAATTGACATTCGCGCCCATTGTGAGTATAATCAGTATTGCTGTGTTTTCGACAAAATACGGCTTCAAAAAACTTTTTTAAAAAAATTTTAAAAACATTGAAACTTTTTTCCTGGTATATGACACTACATTAGTGAGGAGAGATAAGTATGGGGGAAAATACTGTTACCTCTCGGTTCAATGAAATATACGACGCGACCAATAAGCAGGCGCTTACGTTCATCACCGCGAAGTGCGGCAACGTGGACGATATAAGCGATATCCTTCAGGAAACCTATATGGAGGTTTACAAGGTGCTCGGCGAAAAGGGCGCGGACTATATCGAGAACGACGAGGCATTTGTTATCAGAATAGCAAAGCAAAAGGTATACAAGCACTACTCGGCGCTTGAAAAAAGAAAGTCCGACCTCTCGCTTACCGTTATGACCGGCGGCGAGGAGATTGACCTTCTCGACGAGATACCCGACGAAATGGACCTTGAGGACAGCGTATGCAACAGTGAGCTCGTAGAGCAAATCGGAGCGTACATCAAGAAAAAGCCGCAGGACATCAGGAGAATATTCTATCTGCGGTTCTCGCTTGACCTCTCGATAAAGGAAATCGCCGAAATGATGGAAACGAGCGAATCCAACATCAAGAACAAGCTGTACCGAACAATCAACGAGATAAGAGATTTTTACGGAAAGGGTGAAGCAGTATGAAGGAAACAGAGTTATTCAAACAAGTAGCCGACAGACAAATGCCCGACCTCGAGAAAATCAGGGAAAATATTTTAAACAGTGAGGCTCCCAAAAAGGAAACCAAGATTTTCCACCTCAAGCCCTCACGCTTTATAGCTGTAGCCGTAGTATCGGCGCTGGCGCTGGCGGGAACGATCGCCGCGGTAGCTTCAGGCGGAGTTTTCAATCTCTTCAACCCCAAGCCCGCTGTAACCGCAACGGCTGACGAAGCCGCTCCCGTTAAGAAAACCCCTGATAAACCGAAGAAAGCAAATAAAAAAGAAACTAAAAAATCAAAGTCGCAAAATGAAGAAAAGCTCGTTAAGGAGCTCAACGAAAAAGGTCTTGAGCTGAGCTGGTGCGAGTCGCTCGGCACAACCGAGGGCTACGAGATAGTCTACGGCGGCGGTGACAACACCGAGGACTGCAAATGCAAGTACATTATCGACAACTACACCTTTACCTCCTCAACCCAGTATTCTCCCTACGGACTGGGACTTTACATCATCACCGACAACGGCGAGAGCTACACCCTCACCGAAGCCCGCGACAAGAATGTCATTCCCGACATCACGCCCGTTATAAACGCGATCGACGAGAATCAGGGCAGGGTTGACTTCGATTTCACGTACAGACTCAGCGAGGGAATCGAGAGCTGGTTCTTAACCCGCTTTAACAGCAACGTCGCGACAGTCGCCAAGCTCGGCAAGGTTGACGGCTTTACGATCTACTACAACCTCAGAGGCACCAAGGGCGGCACAGCTCCCGCTGAAACTCTCGGAGATTACAGCATCTCAACCACCCGCGTCAAGCGCGATTACAGCCTCGGACTTTACGTATCCGACGGCAGCCGCTTCGGAGATCTGACGGAAGCCTACAACAACGGCTGGATCACCGATCTCACAGCTCTTGAGGAGGAGCTCGACTCCAATCCCAAGACAAGAAACGTATTCACGATTCAGAAAACCGCCGAAACAGCGACTGAGTCGGACGGCGAGGAAGAAACTCAGGCTGAGGATGAAACCGAGCCCGAGACCGAAGCTCCGACCGAAGCCGTAACGGAACAGGAGACTGAAGCCGAAAGCGAATAAGGAAGGATCAATATAAAGACAGGCAGTCGGGTATCACCCCCGAGTGCCTGTTTTGTTTTACAATCGTGTAACTATACTTGAAGGTTATAACGATGTGTATTAAAATTAGATAAATACAGAAAGGTTTTTACTATGCCTGACATCAATGATTATTTTGACTCGTTTCCCGACTATGACGTTTTCACAGGCAAGACTACGCCGCCGAAAAATCGCCGCGCGGGAAATCAACGTCCTCCCATGCCTCAGCCCAAACGTCCCTCTCCCCCTGTGCGACCCCGAGGAGATTACGGCGACGGCTACGGAACCTTTAAGGAGAGAAAAGTGAAAAAGCACAAGAACTACCTGACCGTGTTCTTCTTTCCGCTGGCAATAGGCTGGCTGGAATTTTTTATGAAGCTCGCGACGGGAGTCGAGTTCAACTTTGTCTCGGCGATTTACACATTCTTATTCATAATGCCGATAGCCTGTATCCTCACTCTGTTATGCACCTTCGGCTCAGTCAGAGTCAACCGCGTACTGTGCAACATTTTTATGTTCTTGATTACGGCGATTTTTGAGGCGCAGCTTATCTACTTCGGCAAATACCGCGCCCTGTTCACATTTTCGGGCAACAAATACGGCGGCCTGAGCTTTTCGGATATTACCGCCTCAGTCGCGAACAACCTTGTATGGTTTATTATTCTGCTAATACCGTTTTTGTTCAGCCTGATTTTAGGACGACGCGTATTCGGCTTCGGAAAAATCAGAGTGCTCGCGAAGATTTCACTCGTGCTTGTGGCTGTACTGTTTCAGATACTCGCCGTCACGGCTGTATCCTTCAGCAAAAGCTCCAAGAACCCCATAGCCTCCTACAAGCTCTACAACACCACCTTTAACGCTACGCCGTCGCAGGAACGCTTCGGACTGCTCGAGACGGAGTATCTCGATATCAAAAACGCCCTGTCCTGATGATACTTTGCGACATTTTGTACATTGTTTCTCCGCCTGATTAATGGTAGAATAACAATCAAGGTGATAACTATGCGTAACTTTTTATACAAATACGCGGCTTTTATGGAAGGCCGCAACGGCTTTGACGAGCTCGGCGGAGCCCTGATCGTCGTATCTATCATATTAAATATCGTATCGCGGTTTTTCTTCACGATGTTCTGGGTCAGGCTCATTATGCAGCTTGTCGCGATCATACTGCTTGCGATCTTCGCGCTGAGATTTCTCTCGACAAATCTTTACAGACGCAGTCAGGAAAACGATTTCTTCAAGCCCGCGATAAGAGGAGTCGTTGACTTTTTCAAGCTCAACTACCGCCGTCTGCGTGACGGCAGGACTCACCGCTACTACAAATGCCCGAGCTGCAAGGCTCAGCTCAGGGTCAAAAACGTCAAGGGCACCCACACCATCCGCTGTCCGAAATGCGGAACTCATTTTGAAAAGACAATAAGATAACGAAAGGTAAACCTATGGATAAACTCTGGCTTGTCATCCCCTGCTATAACGAGGAGGCTGTTCTTTCCGAAACATCCAAGCGACTCTACAAGATTATGGCGGATATGATAATCAACAAAAAAATCGATCCCGCGAGCAAAATCGCCTTCGTCAACGACGGAAGCAAGGACAACACATGGAATATGATCAAGACATATCACTCCAACACTGATATGTTCGTCGGAATAAATCTCTCACGCAACAAGGGACATCAGAACGCGCTTCTGGCGGGACTGACCGTCGCGAGAGATCACGCCGATATGGTAATCACGCTCGACGCGGATCTACAGGACGACATCAACGTTATCCCCGAATTTGTTGACAAATACTACGAGGGCAACGACATCGTCTACGGCGTCCGCAATAACCGCGACACCGACACGGGCTTCAAGCGCAACACGGCTCAGGGCTTCTACAAGCTTATGAAGCTGCTCGGCGTTGACATCATTGACAACCACGCCGACTACCGTCTTATGAGCAAGCGCGCGATCGACGGACTGCTCGAGTACAAGGAGGTCAACGTATTCCTGCGCGGAATAGTGCCGCAAATCGGATTCCCCTCAGCAATCGTAGAGTACAAGCGCGCTGAGCGTCTTGCGGGCGAGAGCAAATATCCGCTCAAAAAAATGCTCTCCTTTGCATTTGACGGAATAACCTCGTTCTCGGTAAAGCCGCTGAGGATCTCGCTTTTCCTCGGAGTAATCTCATTTCTGGTGGCTATCGGAATCTTCATATACTCAATCGTTCAGCTCATTCTCGGCAACACCGTAAGCGGCTGGACGAGTATCACGATCTCGATCTGGGCAGTCGGCGGCTTACAGCTGCTGATGCTCGGAATCGCGGGCGAATACATAGGCAAGATTTACCTCGAGAGCAAACACAGACCAAAGTTCATCATCCAGGAAGTATTATTTAAAGAGCTCTGAATGAAGAATTTTGCGATATCTTAAATTTCAAAAATTCCGATTTTTCAGCGCTAAGACATAATTTTTAACGCAGATTTGAATTTTTAGACCTTAAATCCTGCAAAATCATTGACAAGAGATTTTCCTTATGATAGAATAATCACGTAAACAAAGGCGTTTTTCACCGCGGTGAAAAGCGCCTGTTTCTATTAATATCAATTTTAAGGGAGGAAAATCTATGGCAGCGTTTGACAGGGTGCTCTCGGGTATTCCCGAAATGGACAAGGCTCTCGACAACATCAGACTCGGCGACAACGTGGTATGGAGGGTTTCCGACTTGGACGAATTCAGGCTCTTTATGGAGCCGTACGTTCAGCAGGCGATTAAGGATAAGCGCAACATTATCTATTTCCGTTTTGCGAATCACAAGCCGTTTATCGAGAATATCCCCGAGGTCAAGACAATCAAAATTCCGCTCTCCCACCGTTTCGAGAATTTCACCGTTGAGATCCACAACGCTATCGAGAGAGAGGGCAGAGACGCTTTCTATGTATTCGATTGCCTGTCCGAGCTTCAGACGGCGTGGGCGACAGATTTGATGATGGGGAACTTTTTCAGAGTTACCTGTCCGTTCCTCTTTATTCTTGACACGGTAGCCTTCTTCCCTCTCATCCGAGGCAAGCACTCCGTCCATTCGGTCAACAAGATTATGGACACGACTCAGCTTTTCCTTGACGTTTACACGGGCAAAAAGGAGATTTTTGTCCGTCCCGAAAAGGTTTGGAACCGAAACTCCGACACTATGTTTATGCCTCATATTTACGATCCCGAATCAAGCTCCTTCCGCCCCATTAACGACGGCATAAAGTCGAGCAGATTTTATCATATGCTCGGCAAGCTCAGACGCGGTACCGACGACAGATATATGGACTCATGGGACAGGTTCTTCAACACCGCAAGACAGAAATACGTCGCAGGCGGCGACATTTCCGACGACTGCGACATTATGTGCAAGATTATGATGACGCGCGATAAAAAAATGCGTACAATGGTCAAAAAGCATTTCTGCCCCGAGGATTATTTTGAAGTACGCAACCATATGATAGGCACGGGTATGATTGGAGGAAAGGCGTGCGGTATGCTCCTTTCGAGAGCGATCATCCGCAACGAAGAGCCCGAAATTGACGAAACTCTCGAGCCTCACGACTCCTTCTACGTCGGCTCGGACGTATTCTACACATACATAGTTGATAACGGCTTCTGGGATATGAGAATCAGACAAAGGACTGAGGATGGGTATTTTGAGCTCGCGGACGAGTTCCGCAAGCTTCTTCTGGAGGGAAGCTTTTCCGCTCATATGCGCGAGCAGTTCGGCAATATAATCGAGTATTACGGTCAGGACCCGTACATAGTTCGCTCAAGCAGCATACTGGAAGACGGCTTCGGAAACGCGTTCGCGGGAAAATACGACTCCGTATTCTGCGCCAACCGCGGAAGCTTTGATGACAGACTGAAAGAATTTGAAAACGCCATCAAGACTGTATACGCGAGCACAATGAGTCTCTCCGCCCTCGATTACAGAAAGAGGCGAGGTCTTGACAAGCGCGACGAGCAGATGGCTCTGCTTGTACAAAGGGTTTCGGGCTCACATTACGGCAAGTATTATATGCCATGCGCCGCAGGAGTCGGATATTCGTACAGCCCGTACAAATTTATCAGGAGCTCCGACGCTATGGCGGGAATGCTCAGGCTGGTAATGGGTCTGGGAACCTCGGCTGTTGACAGAACAGAAGGCTCATACCCGAGGCTTGTCAGCCTTGATATGCCCGAAAGGAGCGTGTACTCAAACGCCGCTGACAGACACAAATATTCTCAGAGAAACGCCGAGGTCATAAACACCTCCGACCATAAGCTTGAAATGGTCAGTCTTAAAGCCCTTGAGCCCGTACTCCCGAGCTATCTCGAGGGCGTACTTCTCGAGCACGATTTTGACGCTGAGCTCAGACTCAGGGAGCTCGGACGACGTCAGGATATAAGGTTCATCTCCTGCAAGGGACTCGTCACTAACTCCAAGCTTATGGAGAGTATGAGGAAAATGCTCGCCTGTATTCAGGCTGAGTACGATTATCCCGTAGACACCGAGTTCACCATCAACGTCGCCGACGACGGCGAATACACGATTGACCTGCTCCAGTGCAGACCCCTGCAAATAGTCAAGGGCAATAAATCCGTCGAGCTTCCCGAGAATATCCGCGAGGATGACATCCTGCTTCACAGCAAGGGCGCGTCTATGGGCTTATCGAGAGTTGAGAGCCTGGACTTCATCGTATACGTTGATCCCGTCGGCTATTATAATATGCCGTATTTCGACAAAATCAACGTAGCTAAAATGATAGGCAAAATCAACTGGTATTTCAGAGGCAAAAACAAGCATATGATGCTGATGGTCCCGGGCAGAATCGGAACCACGTCTCACGAGCTGGGAGTTCCCACTATGTTTTCCGACATCAGCGGCTTTGACGCCGTATGTGAGATGGAGGAGAGCAAAGCGGGCTACAACCCCGAGCTGTCCTACGGCAGTCATATATTTCAGGATCTCGTCGAGGCTCAGATTCTATATACCGCTGTATTCAACAACAGCAAAACTCTCGGCTTTTACCCTGAAAAGCTAAAGCAGTTCGAGAATGTTGCGGGCGAGTTTGATCCCGACAACGCCCTCGCGGGAATCGTAAGTATGTACAAGGTTGATAACTGTACCCTCTACCACGACATCAACAAAGAAGAGCTTTTAATCACAATATAATCAAACAGACCGGGCAAAAACCCGGTCTGACTCTTTATAAAGCTTTAAGTTCTTCAATTGCCTGTTTCGGATTTTCAGCCTTGAACACGGCTGTACCGGCGACGGCTACGTCCACGCCTGCTTCCCTGCACAGCGCGATATTCTGAGCGCCTATGCCTCCGTCGGCTTCAATCAGGACATCAAGTCCGCGGCGATCGATTTCCTCTCTTATCGCCTTGATCTTCGGGAGCATATCAGCCATAAAGCTCTGTCCTCCGAAGCCGGGCTCAACTGTCATAACCAGTACCATATCAACCAAATCAAGATACTCAAACACCGCCTCCGCGGGAGTTTTGGGCTTGAGCACTACGCCTGCCTTGACTTTGCGGGCTTTTATTTTTTCAATGGTTTCGACAGGGTCGCTGTCGCTCTCAATATGAAAGGTTATCAAATCGGCTCCCGCGTCACAGAAGTCGTCGATATATTTAAGCGGCTCGCTTATCATCAGATGAACGTCAAAGACCTTGTCCGTAAACGGTCTGACAAACTTTATTACGGGAGCGCCGAAGGTAAGATTCGGCACAAAATGGCCGTCCATAACGTCGAGGTGCATATAGTCGGCGCCCGCCTTATCCATACGCTCGATTTCCTCTCCGAATTTTGAAAAGTCACACGATAAAAGTGACGGCGCGATCAGCATAAACGTACCTCCTAAGCTCTTTGAACGAGCGGCGATAGCAATGCCGCCGCTGCCCAGAATAATGAGTAAATAAGGATTTGCAGTGTTCCGACAACCGCTGTAGTGGCGTACAGACATAGCGCCGCCACAAGCAAGAGTCCCAGCACAAGCGCGATAAGCTGAACGACGATCGCGAGCGAGATATTACTCTTCATCTTCATACAGCCCGCGACGCCGTGTACCATCGAGGCAATACTTCCGCGGGTACCGAGGTAAGCGCGCGACTTCTCCTCGACCTGCGACTGCGCCTCCTTGCTGACGTTTCCAAGACCTGTCGGCAAAATCCTTACGCTCTTGTAGAACAGCCCGAAGTCCTCAACGACTCTATCCGCGACAATGTTGCAGTCCGTGGTCCTGACGAGGTAGCTCAAGCCGTTCTGCTCGCCGCGTCTGAGAGCCTCGGCGATCATCTTGTCGGGCGTATAGGTTGTGACAAACATCGCGATAAGCTCGCCCTGCTGAGCGAGATACGTGATCTGTCTGCCCTCTATATGATACTTCTCCTCATAGTCAGTTGAGGGAGTTTCGATATTATATTTATGCAGGAGCTCGCGGTTGCCGACGAGAATACGCTCGCCGCCTACCCAGCCTATAAGTCCCATAGAATCCTCGTAAAGCACGGACTCAACCTCAGGCAGAGCGGCGTTCTGCTCCTTTGAAAGCAGATTACGGTTGAACACCGAAGCCATCGGGCTCTGAGCCTCTCTGAGAATCGCCGCCGCCGCGAGAACGCTCTCGTCTGTACGGTGGTTGACAAAGGTCTTGATTCCGTCGAGCTTCACGCTGCCCTCGGGATAGAGCTCAGCCGCGTCGATCATAACGGCGTTGCTGTCGCAGAACTGCTTGACCGAGGGATAACCCGCGACCATCGCGCCCTCCCTGTTAAGCCTCTTGCACATAATCCGCATAGGCAGATTGACCGCCAGAAGCGTACAAATCGGAATACTGACCGCGCTCATAACAGCGAGCGTGTCCACCGCTCCTGTGAAGGATGAATGGATAATTCCGTATAAAAACGCCGCGAGCAGTGAGCAGATTGCCGTTACGGGAGCGATTTTTCCGGCTAAATCCTCGCTCGGATCGGGAGCGTAGGAAATCCTTAAGAAGTTTGAGAGAAAACGCGTACGCAGATGATAAGTCAGAATCGGCTGATCATTCGGAGTGTTCGGAAGCATTTTCCGCGCGATTTCCTCATTGGTATAAATCTTTACGGCGTGCGACGGAGTACGCGAGGATATAAACTTGAAGTTGTCCTTGACTCTGAGCACCATCATCAGCTTGCCTATACAGTTGCACAGGAAGCCGATCGTAACGATAATACTGTAGAAGCTCATCTCAAATTTAGATACGCCAACAAGCCTGAACAAAGACGATATCGCCTGAACAGCCATACCGATAGAGGCTATCGCCAGAGCCGTATCCGAGTTACCGCGCAGCTTCGCGAGCGGCGTCAGACCTGAGTAAATCGTGATCCTGTTGATAAATATTACAGCGCCCGCGAATAAGAAGTTGATTATCGCGTAGACGAGCGGCGCGTTGGCGATATTCTCGCTCAGAACATCGGGAACAAATCCGACAATCAGCGTTATGATTAGCTGAACAAGCGTTATAGCGCTCATCACAAGGCTTCTGACAAAGAGCTTTCTGATATTGAGGTTGAGCTCATAAAGAATACTTTTTGTATCCTCCTTGCCGTTGTAATCGTCAACAGTCACAACCTGATTGATAGGAACATCGCTGTCGTCAGAGCTGTCGCCCGAGAAGAATCCGACTACGGCGGATACAAGCTTTTCCTGCTTTGAACGGGGATCCTCCTCAGCGGCGTTCTCGACCTTGTTCATCTCAGTCCTGATAACCTGAGAAATGGAGGGATTCTTGGAGCGCAGATACTGCTCATACTCGCTTTTTACAACGGCTGAGAACCTGCCCGCCTTTACGTGAACCTTCTCAACCTCGCTGTCCTGCTGATAAACGGGAACCTTTGACTTAACCGTCTTAGCGTCGGGAGAGGGCTTCTTAACGCCGAATTTCTTTTCATAATTTCCGACGTATTTATTCTTACCGTCGGGCTTTTCACGCAGGACCTCAAAGTCCTCGTCGTCCGCGCTGAACATAGTGCCGAGCTCGGGATCGACCTCGGAAAACTCGGGGCTGTCCTCGATTACATCCTCGGCTATACGCGTGCCCTCGCGCAGCATCGGAGTGAGGTTAATTATCTTATTATCTTCCTCGCTGTCCATAGCGAGCTGAGCCTGAACCGTAGCCTCGGTAGTTTCATCCTCCTGAACGGGAGGCTTTTCCTCAGGCTTTTCATTGTCCAGCTCAAGCGGATTGCTGTTCGTGAGGCGAACCTTCTTGTCGGTAGTGCTGAAAATCTCGTCCATCTCGGGACGGACTCCGTATTTTTCAGCCATCTTTTTCATAGCGTCGCGCTCTGAATTATAGCGGTTTTCGGCGAGGATCTGCTCAAGCTTGAATTCCTCGTCGGACGCAGAGGATGTTTCTGTCGAAATATTGATCTTTTTTGAGTCCTCTTTCTGTTTCTTTCTTTTCATATTTTCACTTCCTTCTTGAAGCTATCGCGTACATAAGCACGCCCGCCGCTACGGACGCGTTGAGCGAATTTATTTTACCTTTCATTTTAAGCGATACAAGTCCGTCGCACTTTTCACGCGCGAGACGGCTTATACCCTTACCCTCGTTGCCGATCACAAGAGCCACGGACTCGGCAAAGTCGCAGTCGTTATAGTCCACGCCGTCCATATCGGCGCCGTAGACCCACACGCCGCGCTTTTTCAGCTCGTCGATGGTATTTGAAATATTGGTTACTCTCGCCACGGGAACATACTCCACAGCTCCCGCGGAAGCCTTGCCGACGGCATAGCTGAGGGTCGCGGATCTGCGCTTGGGGATAATAACTCCGTGAGCTCCCGCGCACTCGGCGGTACGGATAACGGCTCCGAGGTTATGCGGATCCTCGATCTCATCGAGTATGATGATAAAGGGAGGCTCTCCCCTTTCCTCTGCGAGACTGAATATATCGTCAACCGTCGAATATTCCTTTACGGCGGCGTAAGCGGCTATGCCCTGATGATTGGCTCCGCCGCAGATATAGTCGAGCTTTTTTGAGTCAACCTCTTTTATCGGAATGTCGCGCTTCTTAGCCTTGGCGAGTATTCCGACCACAGCGCCGTTCCTCGCGCCCTTAGCGACGAGTATCCTGTCGATCGAGCGTTTTGAGCGAATCGCCTCGCTGACGGGATTTCTGCCTACAATGAGGTCATCCTTCTGTTTTCTATCTTCCATAATTTACTCCTGTTACCCTATATTAACCCATTTTATTCTTTTAGTATAACAAATAATGATATGTGAATAATTTATTTAAAGAAAAAAGGAGAAAAACTTAAATCAACACCACTGATTCATCTATGTGCTATTCCCTAAAGCTCTCAGATACAAAACGCGCCCATATCAATATCGCGCGGGATTATCCCGTACATTGAAGTCGTCGGGTCGCGGAAGATGAAAAGCCTCGGCGGATTGACAGTAAAGCAAAAGAACATCACAAACACCAGCAAAAGCATATAGCAGGCGGGATGAAACAATTTGCCGCAATCGCGCTTCATCAAAAAATAATCCGTCACAAAACCCGCGGACAGCGCGATCACAGCCGCGACCTGCCTCGCCTGAGCCATCATTAAGCACAGCGAAATATATACCCCCAGCGCCGTCCAAAGCCCGAACGCCTTTGACGCGATATACGCGCGAAAGCAGGGCTTGAGCCAAAACAGCCCGACTATCCCCCACACGACGTAGGTGATGATCAGAGCCTTTGAGCTCTCCCAGATACTGCCGTTGACCGCGCCGAAAAGTATCCCGATAGGATTTTCCGCGCAAAGCTCGTAAACACCGCCCAGAAGTTGCATCCCGAGCGTACATAACAACACTCCGAAAAGCTCGGCGAGCCTGTGAAATCTGACACACATAATACCACCCCGCCAATTATATGCGGGCTGAAAGTCAAATAGTATCATTGTTGTAACATTTTTGTAAACTTATCTCAGGAATGTAATCTTATTTTCCAATTTTAAATTTTATTTAAGAAATATACTATTTGTATTGTTCTATTTCATCAACATAAATGTTGAAAACTCTGTGGAAAATGTTAAAAACCCTGTTCACACAAGGGGAAACTAACCCACTGTAATTAAAAAAGAAGGACTTTCCACATACTCCACAGAGTTTTCCACAAAATTCTAATAAGAAAAATAACCTCATAAGAAATATACAATTTGTAATATCAGCTTGTCAATCACATTGAAGAAAAAAAGATAAACAAATTACCGTAATACAAAAAAATATTAGTAGCAATATTAGTCAAAATAAAAAGACGCCCCACTCGGAGCGTCGATTAATCTGATTATAGGTTATGATAAAGCCTGAACCAAGCGGTCGAAAAGCGAAACCGACGCGCTTCCGCAGAGAAGTCCGAGCACCATTCCGACAAGGACGTCGGAAAGATAATGAACCCTGAGGTAAACCCTGGACGACGCAATCATAACGGCGATAAACAAGACGATCAGCACCATCGGGAACGGACAGCGGTAAATCGTCACCGCTACAACCGCGAACGAAGCCGAGGTATGACCTGACGGGAAGGAATAGTACTTAGGTCTGTGGATAAGCTGCTCGCCGTCGGGAAGCTTCCAGACAGGTCGCTCACGGCGGACAATGTGCTTGAGGATAACCTCACACAAAAGCTGCGTAAAAGCTATCGCGAAGATGATATTTACTCCCGTAGGTCTCCACGGGGCGTAAATAAGCAGGGGCATACATATAGCGAACCATATCATACCCATATTCCCCGCCGTAGACGCGGCAATCATTATTCTGTTTCTAAGAGGTGAGCGGATCTTGATGATATTGTCAACGACCTTATCGTCAATCTGCTGTATCTTACTAAACATAGCTAAACCCTTCAAAACTGTATATAGTCTAAGTATATCACAAAGAGTTTTGTTTGAAAAGTGGTTAGATAAAATTTAAATCATTTTTTCTCACAAATTACGATCAGACGATCCCAGTCACCCTTATCGTTTCTGATACAAGTGAAAAGCGTCAGAAGCTGACGTCCGTACTCAATATAAAGATTAGTGGTATCATTGGGCTTGATACGCTTTTTCTTTATGACCTTATAGTTTATCGTCTGGCTGTAGTTTCTGATCGTTACCGTGTCGCCCGAGCTCAGAGAGCGGATATTGTCAAAGTATGTGCGCCCGATATAACCCGTATGACCCGCGATCACACAGTTTGTATTCTTCTGGTTAACGGGCAGCGAGGTATTTGACAGGTGAGCCGCGCCGGAGCTGAGCGTCGAGTCGCTCGCGCCTAGGTAAACGGGAAGCTTCATTCCGATTTTCGGCGCGGAAACATAGCAGTAAATGTTACTTGTGATTCCGTATTCTTTCAAATCAAGAGCCGCCTTTTTGTAGTTACTGGTCTTGACGGTTCCCTGATTTGAAACAAGCTTTTCGTTATATCGCCTGCTGTCCTCAAGGAGCCTTTTCAGCGATTCCCTTGTAGGCTTACCGGGCTCGGCGTAGTAGGACGGAGTATAAGCGGACGAGGCAGACTTTTCATCCTTTCGGACGCTTTTCTTCTCAGCCTTTGAGGAATTTTCCTCCGCCTGAGCGATGATATCCTCAAACTCGTCTACAAGCTTATGAGCCTCCTGCTTGCCCACCTCATTTGAAACAGGCTCAAACAGTATAAGTCCCACGCCGATTATAACCAGCACAGCGGCGACCGCGATTAGAATGATTTTTTTCAAGCTATCAATCCTCTGTAAAAGACGTTAACGGGGACTGTCAGAAGGCAGTCCCCGAAAAGTATATTAATTATTTAGCGGAGCTCTTCTTTCTGAATGCGAGGAAGAGGATGAATCCGGCTGCCGCGAGGAAGCAAGCGCCGATTGCGCCGAACCAGATCGTTCCCGCGTTACCGCCTGTCTTGATAACCTCGGGCTTAGTATTCTCGATGGTTATGCTGACATTCTCATCATCTGTAGGAGCTGTAAGATCGCCGTTCTTGTTGAACTTAGGCTTGATTGTAACGGTGTAAACCTTGGTGTTGAGGTTGTAACCCTCTACAGCCTTAGTCTCCTTGACATAGTACTTGCCGCCGTCAAGACCTACGAATGAAGCGAGTCCGTCCTCGTCAGATGTAGCCTTAGCGATAGCGTTAACACCCTTCTTAGCGTCGGAGGCTTTTGAGTAAATCTCAAATGAACAGCCCTCAACAGCGTCGCCTGACTCTGCGTCAACCTTGTTGACGTCAACCTCGAAGGTGTAGACAACAACCTCGTTGCCATCCTTCTCGTGATCCTTGCCGTCAGCGGATGTCCACTCAAGTGAATCCTCGTTCGGATTGCCCTCAGCGCCGATTACAGCGTCATCATTGAGAGCGGCTGTGCAGTCTACTACTACGTTCTTGTAGCTGTAGAAAGCGTCCTTATCGAGTACGCTCTTAGCAAGACTTACCTCAAAGCCTGTATCGGTCTTTTTGACCTTATACTGATTTGAGTTGAGCTTGAGTGTCTTTGTACCTGTAAGAGATACGGCTTTAACCTTACCGAAGGTAAGACCGTCGCTCATTGTATCAACAATTGTGTAAGCGTTGAGCTTGTTAACTACAGAACCTGTAACCGTAGCCTTGAGTCTGAACTTAACAGTCTCGCCGATAGCCGCTGTTGTGTAGTACGGTGTGTACTTGGAGTCGGAGATGATCTTGTTAATCTTCGGCTCATTCTCAACAGGAGGTGTTGTAACAGGCTCTGTCGGAGGCTCTGTGGGAGGCTCTGTCGGAGGCTCTGTCGGAGGTACGGTTGTGGGAGGCTCTGTTGTAGGAGGCTCTGTTGTAGGAGGCTCTGTTGTAGGAGGCTCCGTTGTGGGAGGCTCCGTTGTGGGAGGCTCTGTTGTGGGAGGCTCCGTTGTAGGAGGCTCTGTTGTCGGAGGCTCAGTTGTAGGAGGCTCTGTTGTGGGAGGCTCCGTTGTGGGAGGCTCAGTTGTAGGAGGCTCCGTTGTGGGAGGCTCTGTAGCCTGATCCTCGTTCTCGAAGAACTGGATTGTGTCAGTACCGATTTTGCCTGATACCGAACCTGTCTTATTTACATAGTTACCTGCGTTTGTCTCGGTAACAGTGTATTCCGCGTCAAGCGGGAGACCCTTAACGAGTACAGCCTTATCAGCGGGGAATGTAAATGTACCGTCAGCGCCCATCTTGAGCGGTGTGAGGGTGGAAGTGTCGATTGTGCTCTTAGCGGCAGGCTTGCCGTTCTGAGCAACATAATCCTGCTTGACCTCGTCTACCAGATAGTAATCAAGCGCGAAGGTCTTATTATTGAGCTTGGGAACAGTGAGCTCGAACTTATATGTAAAGTCCTCGCTTGAGTTCTTGTCGTCGCCTGTCTGAGTAAATACGTCCTTGTTGATAAGAACGTCGGCAACCTGAGGTGTATTGATGAAGTTGACCTGCATATTCGCGTCTTCAACAGGATCCTTGTTTACAAGAGTAAAGAGGTCTGTGTTCTTTGAATCCTGACCCTGAATATCGGGATCATACTCCTTGATCTTCTTACCGCCGTCGGCGATATCAACGACATTCCATGTTGTGTCGTACTTGAGGATCGTATCCTCCTTCTGAGAAACGTGGAGGTCGCTGCCTGTATCAAACTTGTTGTCGTATCTTTCCTTACCGTTGTGCTCGTAGGAAGGATCGGGATCGGGGTCGTTGATTGTATCCTTATAGGTCGGGTCTATATCCTCATAATCAGGAACGTTGCCCGGATTATCCTTAGTATTAGTTGATGTAAAGTCGAACTTCTCGCCGTCCTTGATAGGATCTACAAGAGCGGGGTTAAGATCTGTAAGGTTAACCTGGTTTGTAACCTCGAGGAAGTTCTGAGCGGGAGTCATTGTAAAGCCCATCTGGCAGTTACTCTCGAGAAGACCTCTCTCCATATAGAAGATTGTCATATGATAGAGCTTTGTCGGATCAAGAGTATCAGACGTGTTGCCTGTTGACTTCTTGGCAGCCGCGGAGCCTGACTTAGCGGGGATTGAGAAATCCTCCCACTGACCCTCGGTGTACTTTAACGCCATAACCTCAGTACCGCCGCCGTTGTAA
Source organism: uncultured Ruminococcus sp. (assembly GCA_902773035.1). Classification (GTDB taxonomy): domain Bacteria; phylum Bacillota; class Clostridia; order Oscillospirales; family Acutalibacteraceae; genus Ruminococcoides. The sequence continues at coordinate 20,379 of CACYDB010000005.1, forward strand.
GCAACGTTGTCGTTGTAGGTCATCTTGTTGAGGCGTGAAGAAACACCGGGCTCATATAATTTTTCAGCCTGCTCAATTTCGCCTGTTACAGCGTTAAAGAGGTGGTTGGAGCTATCCCAGATGTTGCAATCCTTTGTAGTGCTTGCGCTCCAGTTTTTATCCTTGGCAACCTTGAAGTTCCAGTTGCCGTCGTCACCCATGAGGGGATGTCCGAGGCTTCCGACAGCGTCGCCGGTTACGCAGTAAACGCCGTTTTCGTACTTCTCAACGTCGTACCATTCGCCGCCGTACTCACCTGTTTTGTCGCCGTCTCTCCAAGCCCAGACTTTCATACCGTCGCCCCAGCCCTGAGTATCATTGATAAAGAGAGCTCTGCCTGCGGGAGCCTTCTCAACGCCGCTCCAGTTGCCGCCGGCAGCTTCCTTGTTTGTTACAATGAAGCGATCCATCTGGCTGAGAGGAGTACCGTTTGCCTGCTGGCTTGCGGGGATGTAGTAAACGTTATCATATTCCTTGGATGTTCTGGGGTCCTTCTGAGGTGTAAACCAACCTGAAGCGCCTGCTGAATTGTAGGCGTAAACTCTCATCGAGCTTCCCCAGCCCTTGCTGTCATAAATGAAGAGCGCGTCCTCTGCCTTAGCAGTGTTGATATCAACATACTTGTCAACCTTGGACTGCATTGTAGCGAAGTTGATCTCGCCCTTAGCCATCTTATGATCGCCGCCGAGGTCAAGAACAAGTCTTGAGTTAGAGCCGTCGGCGTTTGAAATGTATACCCAGAGATCGTCGTCACCGGAGTATGTGAATTTTACATCCTCCTTAGTGCTGTCGCTTCTTGTGATCTGACCGTCCTTGGGAACCTTGAAGTCCATATCCATACGGATACCGAAGCCGTAGTCAAGGTTAGTTGAGCCGCCGTTGCCGTCAGCGCGGTTGAAGGGGAAGATACCCTTGCCTGAGGGCTGGCTGTCACCCATAAAGTCGCTGAGACCGTCTGTGACCGCTTTGGAAGTTGTGCCGTAGTTTACGGCTGTAGGAGTCTTTCCGTTCCAGTCAAAGTAAACGTTATCTCTGCCGCCTGTTGAGTCAAAGTCGTATCTTGTTACGCCGTTGTTCTCGGAAGCGGGAGTCTCTCTGAACGGGAATTTTGAATCGAATACCTTAGCCGCCTTATTGCTTGTAAGGAAGCCCTTGTTGAAGTAAGGCATTACCTGACCGTTTTTAGTAAGGAGGTTCTTTGAGCTGTCAAGGCTGTCGCCGACAAGACCTCTTACCGCAACGTCATAATTCTCAAGACCGTTAGAGTCGTTAACGTAGTAGTTGTAGTTCTTAGCGTAGGGCTCCTTGGTCATTTCGCTGTAAGGACCGTTGTGAGTACCGCCGTGAGCGGAATTGTCGTCCGTATAAGCGTTATAGACGTTACAGAAGTTACCTAAGTAGAGCGGATTATCCCAGGAACCCGCGTTAGCGGCAATGATCTTGTTAAATTCCTTGAAGGGATACCAGTTGTTCTCGGAACCGTTGTAGCCTGTACCGGCCTGAACGGGCTCGAGCCAGTTAGCTCCGTCGCCCTGCATTTCGGCGTCTGAGAGATAGTCGAAATACGTAGCGTCTACCCAATGCGCTGAATCCCTGCTCGACTGAGCAACGGGAACAGACTTAAGCTCGTAGCCTGCGGCGTTTGCAGTTACGTTGGCAACTGTGAACGCGACTGTAACCATAGAGATTACAAGTACAGCGACAAGCGCGATTGGGAGAAGTCTTTTGGAAACAAATTTTTTGCTTTTCATAAGAAATCCTCCTAATATAAAAAATTTCCTTCTTAAAACTAGTGGAATTGTCATTTTTTAATATACCGATGCACTTTTCGGACATTTTAGGTATATGTGCAAAAAATAACGATAATTCGCCTTAATTATATCATAGGAGAAATAATTATTTTTCTTTTACAGAATTATCTGGGCGAATTTAGTTCTAATAAAGCATTAACTTTTTAACAATTTTTTGTGTCATTTGCTCACATATTGCCTGTCGCGGACAATCTGTTGTCAGATTTAGCGGTCACTTGATCACTCCGCGTAAGCCGCGCTCCTATACATTATAATATATATAATAACTCCGCGTCTCTGAAATCAGAGGACGCGGAGCGTAAATCAGTTACATATTTTTATTTCTGCTCTTAAAATCCCTGTTGATCTTCTCACCCCATGAGGCTTTCAACGGTCTTTTCTCCCTGAATCCGCAGACGGTCTCGGCAACCGTTTCAAAGACTACAGCCGTTCCCTCGTGGTCAGCGTGGTAATTCACGGAACGGTCGGCGCCGATTCCAAAGCGTCCCGCTGTTTCCACAGAGTCGATATTCGCGCCGATGAAGAGAAACTCCCAGCCGTACTCCTCCTTTTCACGCTCGATCATTTTTTTGACCTCGCCGCTCGAATAACGGCGGCTTGCGTTTTCCATTCCGTCGGTCATAATAACGAACATCGTATGCTCGGGCACATCTTCGGGACGGGTGTATTTGTGGATATTCGCGATATGACGGATCGCGCCGCCTATCGCGTCAATCAGAGCCGTACAGCCGCGCACCGTGTAGTCATCCTCCGTCATTCTCGGAATCTCACTGAGCTTCACTCTGTCGTGGAGCACCTCGCTGACGTTATCAAACAGCACCGTGGACACATAGCACTCACCCTCCTGCTTACGCTGCTTGTCAATCAGAGAGTTAAAGCCGCCGATCGTGTCGCCCTCAAGTCCGGACATCGAACCGCTCCTGTCAAGAATAAAAACCAATTCAGTAATATTGTTTTTCATATCGTTTACCTCCGTAAGTTTATTAAGATTTTCAATCTTTGACTGTATTATAAACCGCAAAGACTAACTTTTGGTCGCTTTTAAGGCGACATTTTACGCGGCGGCGGATATTCAAAACCTCTGATAAATCACTTGTAAATCAGCGCGCTTTCCTGTATAATACATTTATATTATTATCGGAAAGGCAGTCTATATGGAATATTCAAGCGTTTTATCACAATTATTCAATATCAAAGAGGAGTACGCCCAAAACATCATCACCCTGCTCGACGACGGCAACACCATCCCTTTTATCGCCCGTTACCGCAAGGAGATGCACGGCTCTATGGACGACCAGCTTATCCGCGAGTTCAGCGATAAGCTCGAGTACCTGCGCGGACTTGACAAGCGCAGAGAAGAAATCCGCGAGCTTATCAACAATCAGGAAAAGCTGACGGACGAAATCAGCGCATCTCTCGACAAGGCTCAGACGCTAAGCGAGCTCGAGGACATCTACCGCCCGTTCAAGCCCAAGAGAAAGACGCGAGCCTCCGTCGCCAAGGAGCGCGGACTCGAACCCCTCGCGCTTGAAATTCTCAAGCAGGAAAAGGGCTTCAACCCCTCTGAATACGCAGAGCAGTTTATTGACGCGGAAAAGGAAGTAACCTCCGTTCAGGACGCGATAAACGGCGCTATGGACATCATCGCCGAACAGCTTTCCGACAGCGCGGAGGTCCGCAAAAAGCTGCGCGTGATTTTCCGCAACAGCGCCTCACTCAAATCCGTAGCCTCCGACGAGGAAAAGGACAGCGTATACTCAAACTATTACGACTACTCCGAGCCCGTCAAGAAGCTCGCGGGACACCGCATCCTCGCGGTCAACCGCGGAGAAAAAGAAGGCTTCCTAAAGGTCGGCATAGCCCTCGACATCGAACAGCCCTTAGGCGTGATCTACCGCGAGCTCGACAAGGGCACAAACTCCCTGTGCTCCGACATTCTCAGAGCCGCGGGCGAGGACGCGTATTCAAGACTTATCTTCCCCTCGATCGAGCGCGAGATCCGCTCCGAGCTGACCGAAACCGCCGCCGAGAACGCTATGAAGGTGTTCGCCGTCAACCTCAAACAGCTCCTTATGCAGCCGCCCGTTAAGAACAAAACGGTGCTCGGACTCGACCCGGGCTACCGCACAGGCTGTAAGGTCGCCGTCGTAGACGGCACGGGCAAGGTGCTCGACACGGCTGTCATCTACCCCACTCACTCCGAGGCAAAAGTCGCCCAGTCAAAAAGAAAGCTTCTCGAGCTTATCAAAAAGCACAACGTTGATATAATCTCCATAGGCAACGGCACCGCGAGCAAGGAAACAGAGATGTTCGCCGCCGACGCCATCAAGGAAGCCGATCACACCGTTTACTATATGGTCGTCAGCGAGGCGGGAGCGTCCGTATACTCAGCCTCAAAGCTTGCCGCGGCAGAGCTTCCCGAGCTTGACTTAACGCTCAGAAGCGCCGTATCGATCGCCAGACGCCTGCAGGATCCGCTCGCGGAGCTTGTAAAGATCGAGCCCAAGGCAATAGGAGTCGGTCAGTACCAGCACGATATGCCTCAAAAACGTCTCGGCGAGACTCTCGACGGCGTTGTCGAGGACTGCGTAAACTCAGTAGGCGCCGATTTGAACACAGCCTCACCCGCCTTGCTTCTGAGGGTATCGGGACTCAACTCGACCGTCTGCAACAACATCGTAGCCTACCGCGAGGAAAACGGAGCGTTTTCCTCACGCGCGGAGCTCAAAAAGGTTCCAAAGCTCGGACCCAAAGCCTTTGAACAGTGCGCGGGCTTTTTACGAGTCCCCGAGAGCCGCAATCCGCTCGACAATACAGGCGTTCACCCCGAGAGCTACGCCACCGCCAAGGAGCTGCTGAAGCTATCAGGCTATACCGATAAAGAGATCAGGGAAGCCAAGTTCGGCGACCTTCCCAAGAGAATCATAAAATTCGGCACAAAGGATCTCGCCGACAAGCTCGGCATCGGACTCCCGACGTTGCTCGACATCGTCAAGGAGCTCTCAAAACCGGGACGCGATCCTCGTGACGAAATGCCCAAGCCGATGCTCCGCTCCGACGTCCTTGACATCAACGACCTCAAGGAAGGAATGGAGCTCACGGGCACGGTGCGCAACGTAATCGACTTCGGCGCGTTCATAGACATCGGCGTTCATCAGGACGGACTCGTACACATATCGCAGATTTGCGACAAATACCTGAAGCATCCGTCAGAGGTACTCAAGGTCGGCGACATCGTCAAGGTAAAGATTCTGTCGGTTGACGTTAAGAAAATGCGTATTTCACTGACAATGCGCGGCATTTAAGGGAGAAAATATGATAATTGAAGCCATTTTAGAGATCATACAGGAATCAAAGGGATTATTTGAAATCGCGGCAATCTTGTCATTTTTGTACTATGTTTTCTTCACCATAGCCGAATGGCGTATCTTCCGCAAGGCAGGAGAAAAGGGTTGGAAAGCCCTCATCCCCTTTTATAACATATTCGTATCTCACCACCTTATCGGTATGAGCCACATCTGGTTTATTCTCGACATAATCTTCTGGGTGGTCGAGATATTCATAGACATTTTTAAATTTATGCCGCCGTGGGCGGAGGAAATCTTCTTCGCCGTCGTCATTATCGTCACGATCGTATCCGAAATAATCCATATTATGAAGCTTTGCTACTGCTACACCAAAAGCGAGAGATTCGGCATCGGACTGTTCATCTGTCCGCCGCTGTTTATGATGATACTCGCTTTTGACAAATCGGAGTACAATCTTCCGAGATCGCGTAAGCATTGATTCATACGGGAGCCGCAGCTTTACGCCGCGGCTCCCGCTGATTTTCACTGACTCAGCACGCCTTAAAACAGGCTCCGTGAGCGTTTTCACTATAACAGTGGTATTTATTATTCTCGTATTGTGCAATCCGTGAATTGAATTTATTCCGTCATTTTGGTACAATATTAGCGTTGACGTTTTCTCCGTCAGCGAAACGATTTAGGAGTTGAGAAAAATGAGAAAAAGGATCACGGGATTGGTGCTCAGCGTATGCATCATAATCTCAGGCTTCACGTTCGGCGCGATTAATTCCGCCGCAGCGGACACTTCGGCAAAATCCACCTCCGCCGCCGCTAAAACAGCGACAGGCGCCGAGGACTACGGGCTTCCCGCCGACATCAACGACGGTAATATTCTTCACTGCTTCAACTGGAAGTATAACGACATCAAAAGCTCACTGAAAAGCATCGCCGAGGCAGGCTTCAAGGCTGTACAGACCTCACCGGCTCAGCAGCCCGACACAGGCGGCAAATGGTACTGGCTGTATATGCCGCTCGGATTTTACATCGGTCAAAGCGACCTCGGAGGCAAAAACGAGCTCCAGTCGCTCTGCTCCGAGGCTAAAAAGTACGGCATCAAGGTTATCGTAGACGTTGTAGCCAACCACCTCTCAGGCGACCACGGCAAGATCCAGGATGACCTCAAGGACGGCAAATACTGGCACAACAAAGGCAAATGCACCAACTGGAGCGATCGCACTGCGGTCACACAGTGCAATGTCGGCGATTACGGCGACCTCAAAACCGAGGACACCTACGTCCAGAACACCGTAAAAAAATATCTCAACGAGTTAAAGAACGTTGGCGTATCAGGCTTCCGTTTCGACGCCGCCAAGCATATCGCCACCCCCGCCGAGGGCGACAACTTCTTCAAGATGGTCAAGGACGTCGGACTTTACGCCTACGGCGAGATCCTCGACAACCCCGGCGGAAACGGCGCCGAGGTCTTAAAGGAATACACAAAGTACATCAAAGTAAACGACTGTAACTACAGCGGCGAGTGCACAGGCGGTATGAGAGACGGCAAGGTCGTTTCAAACGTCGGTCACTGGTCAAAGAAGGGCGTCAGCTCAGACAAGCTCATCTACTGGGGCGAGAGCCACGACACCTACTCCAACAACGGCAACGAGGGCTGGACAAAGAATCTCAAGCAGGAGGTCATCGACCGCTCCTACGCTATCCAGGCGTGCCGAGGCGACGCTCAGGCGCTCTACCTCTCCAGACCCTTCTCCTCCGACAGAGAGAGCATCTACGCGGGCAACAAGGGAAGCACACACTTCACCTCAAAGGAAGTTGCCGAGGTCAACCACTTCAAGAACGCCTTAGTCGGCAGAAAACAGAGCTACACCACAGGCGACGGCTGCGACGTCGTATGCCGTGAGGGCGGAGCGGTAATCGTATCCGCAAACGGCAAGGGCGGCACAAAAACCGTTCCCAACGCCGACGGTCTTGTAAAGCCCGGCACATACACCGACAAGGTCTCGGGCGCAAAGTGGACAGTTACCGACACAACCATCACAGGCTCACTCGGCAGCACGGGCATCGCGGTATTCTACAGCACAGCTCCCGCGGGACCCTCAGCCTCAGCTACAGCCTCCACAACCTATGACACAGAAACAATGAAGGTCACGCTCACCTTTGATAACGCGACCTCCGCTCAGTATTCGATCAACGGCGGAGCCTTCACCAACTACACCAACGGTCAGGTTATCACAATCGGCGCGGACGTCAACTACGGCGGAACAACAAAGATCACCGTAAAGGCGACAGACGGCACCGAATGGAGCTCACCTCAGACATATACATACACCAAGGCTGACCCGAACGAAAAGCAGCGCGTATTCTTCGACAACTCAAGCTACAAATGGTCAAAGGTTTACGCCTACATCTACTCAGGCAGCGACAACAACGGCGAGTGGCCGGGTCAGGCTATGAAGCTCGACTCCTCTACAGGCTACTATATGCTCGAGGTTCCCGAGGAGCTCTCCGACGGACAGATCATCTTCACCGAGAGCGCCAGCGAGACTACCCCGAACCGCTACCCCGCCAACAAGGAACCGGGACTAGCCCTTGAGGGAAAGACAAAGCTTTTCAAAGCGGGCAACGTCTTAGAGGACTACGTCATAGTAAGACCGACCGAGGCTCCCACAGAGCCTTCCACCGCGGCTTCATCCTCAACCGCTCCCCAGACAGAGCCTACAACAACCGCTCCGCAAAGCCTCGGAACCATCGGCGACGTAAACGAGGACAAAACCATCAGCATCAAGGATGCCACACTCATCCAACAGTCGCTCGCGGTGCTTAAAACACTCTCCGAAACAGCAAAAGCCCTCGCGGACTGCGACGGCAACGGCAGAGTTGACATCAAGGACGCGACCTGTATCCAGAAGTATCTCGCTAAAATCAGCGGCTCAGGCAACGTCGGCAAAAAGCACGGCGAGGTTTAAATTACATATCAAAGCA
>CACYDB010000006.1 GCA_902773035.1 uncultured Ruminococcus sp.
AGGGATGAGTCCCCCTTTGCCTTATTTTCAAGATTTTTTATCTGATTTTGCAGGAAAACGCGGCTTGCTTCATCGGTTAAGTCGAGCTTTCCGAGGTAGAAAAAGCTCTCGTCAAAAGCCTCAGCCTGCCCCGAGTATCGCGCCGCGAGGATCGTGTAATATTTTCCGCGGCTGAAAGCGCAGACCTGCTCGGTGATCTCAAAGCCGTTCCCGCACAGATAAGCGATAAGCTCCTCCGACCTCGTCATAGGCTGCAAAACCAGCCTTATTTTTTTTGCAATCTCGCTGTTGTCAATGATTCCCGCGATGATCTCGCCGCCCATTCCGGCTATGACGGCGCAGGTGATCCCGTCGCCCTCGCTAATAGTCTCAAGCCCTGAGCCGAGGCGGAAGTCAATATTCTCCGCGCCGTATTTCTCAGCGGTTTCCATACCGCTTTTAAGCGGCTTTTCGTTGATGTCTGAGGCGACCGCGTAAGAGATCGCGCCGTTTTTCAAAAGCCATACGGGAAGGTATGCGTGGTCGGTGCCAACGTCAACAAGCCTCGCGCCGTCAGGCACAAGGCTTGCGCATTTACTGAGTCTTTCGTCGAGCGAAAACAGCTTCATTACTTTGAGATGACCTTGTTGATTTCGGCAATAAGCTCGTCAGGGTTTACGCCGTGAACCATACAAGCGTCGGCAACGCTCTCGCCTCTTGAAGCGGGACAGCCGAGGCAGTGCATACCGATCGACATAAATACAGCCGCGGTCTGCGGATAAGCGTCGAGTACATCTCCGATGATTGAATTCTTACCTACTGTCATTTTGATTACCTCCGTTTCGTTTTGTATATTCTAACACAGTATTGAGAAAAAATCAAAGCTTTTATTTCAGTTCTACGATCGTAACGCCGCTCTCACCCTCGCCGAAGGTTCCGAGTCGGAAGCTTTTAACGTATTTTGAGCTTCTCAGGTGCTTCTGAATCTCCGTTCTGAGCACGCCCGTACCCTTGCCGTGAATGATCGTGATGTGCTCAACGTTGCTGAGAATGGCGTTGTCGATCGCGCTGTCCACCGCCATGATCGCCTCTATAGCGGTCAGACCGCGAACGTCGATCTCCGTCTGAGGTCTGATGTTGACGTTAGAGGGCATATTTCTGCGACGGCTCGCGTATGATGACTGAGCCTTTTTCTGCTCCGATTTTTTGAGTCTGAGGTTGGAAAGCTCAACTCTGGTCTTGATTATACCTGCCTGCACGAGCACCATATTGTCCTTGTCGGGCGGTGCGAGTACGACCGCGTCCTTGTCTATATCGTAAATAAGAACGTTGTCGCCTACCTTGAGCGGTCTGGGCAGCTTGTATTCCTCCGCGGGATTCCTGCTCTCCACGGGGTTGGAGCTGTCCTCGATCTCGTTGATTGAACGCCTGAGCTTCGCACGGGTCTCGGCGGTATCGTTCTTAGCCTTTTTAGCCTTGTCGAGCTCGTCCATCAGCGCGTAAGCCTGCGCCTTTGTGCGAGAAACGATTCGCTCCGCTTCCTCACGCGCGCGGTCGATTTCATCCTGAGCGCGTTTTTTAGCTTTTTCAAGCTCGTTTTCAGCCTTTTGCTTTTCTGTATTAGCCTTCTGAGTCAGCCGCTGGGCGTTCTCGATCTGTCTTTCAAGACTCTGACGGCGCGCTTCAAGCGTCTGCACAACGTCCTCGAACTGTCTGCTGTCAGAGCTTACGAGCTCTTTGGCGCGGTTTACGACGTTCATATCCATCCCGAGTCTTTGACTTATCGCGAAGGCGTTACTCTTGCCGGGCACGCCTATGAGCAGGCGGTATGTCGGACGGAGAGTTTTTATATCAAACTCACAGCTTCCGTTTTCTATCCCCTGAGTACGCAGGGCAAATTCCTTCAGCTCGGCGTAGTGAGTTGTGCTCGCGATCTTCGCGCCCTTCTCCCTGAGCTTTTCGAGGATCGCGATTGCCAGCGCCGCTCCCTCGACGGGATCGGTGCCTGCTCCCAGCTCGTCAATCAGGGCGAGGGAGGAGGAGTTCGCCTTTTTAAGTATGGAAATAATATTTGTCATATGAGCCGAGAAGGTCGAAAGGCTCTGCTCAATGCTCTGTTCGTCGCCTATATCGACCAGCACGCGTCTGAATACCGACAGCTCGCTGTTGTCGGCGGCGGGTATCATCATTCCGCACATCGCCATAAGCGTGAGCAGTCCGATCGTTTTGAGCGTTACCGTCTTACCGCCCGTGTTCGGACCCGTGATGACGAGCGTGTCAAATTCCTTGCCGAGATTTACGTCGATCGGCACGACCTTGCTCCTGTCGATAAGCGGATGACGGGCTTGCTTCAGGTTGATCTCACCCTTGTCGTTGAGCAGGGGGAGAGAAGCCTTCATACCGTAGGCTAAATCAGCCTTGGCGAAGATCAGGTCGAGCTCGCAGAGGTTCTGATAGCTGCCGATAATGCTGTCGGCGTATGAGCCCGCGAGAGCCGAAAGCTCAAAGAGAATACGCTCAATCTCGCTTTCCTCCTTGCCGACGAGCACCTTGATGTCGTTGTTCGCCTGAACGACTCCCATAGGCTCGATAAAAACGGTCTGACCGCTCGAGGAGGTGTCGTGCACAAGTCCGGGAACGTTTCCGCGGCACTCAGCCTTAACGGGCACAACGTATCTCCCGTCGCGCTGAGTTACGATCGTATCGCGCAGATACTTCTGATATGTACTGCTGCGGACGATTTTGTCGAGAGCCTCGCGAGCCTTTGACGAGGCGGTGCGGATTTTACGCCTTATGTCCGCCAGAGCGGGTGACGCGTTGTCGGCGATCTCCTCCTCGGTTATGATAGCCGCGTGGATCTTATCCTCGAGGAACTTGTTTGCGACAAGCCCCTGAAAAAGTATATCCAGCGAGGTGTTCTGACCCTCGCATTTAGCGCGCCACTGTTTGACGCCGCGTATGATCCTGAGAGTCTCCGCGATCCTGAGAAGCTCTCTCGGAGAGAGAAGTCCTCCGGCGTCGCCGCGTCTGAGCTCATTGGCGACGTTTTTCATTCCGCTGAACGACGGCGCGCCGAATTTGCCCGTGAGAACATAGGCGTCGTCGGTCATTTGCAGATTTTTCACCGCTTTTTCAAGCTTGAACTCAGGTTCAAGAGATAGCGCGAGCTCGCGGCTTTCATTTGAAAAGGTCTTTTCCGCGAGAGCGGAGAGTATTTTGTCAAGCTCTAAAGCCTTGTAGTGTCTGTCCATAATTATACCTTTATATCAAAGTTTTAAAAAACTCCAGGGTTTTGAATCTTCTTTCAAGAATAAATTTGATGTATTCCTCTGAGCAGAGGTTGAGTGTTTTTAAGTCGTTTTCGGGCAGTGAAAACGAGAACAGCTTGTCGCTGTCGGCGTAACAGCAGTGCCTGAGCGCCTTTAGCGAGCTTCTGTTGAGATGGATCCTGTGCTCGTCAAGTCCTCGTGCTTCGCAGCAGTTGCGGCAGATAAGCTGACCGTTTTTCTGCAAAAAGTACATATTATCCTTTTCGTACTCGCCGCACTCACGGCACATCATAATATCGGGCATATAGCCCGCCGAGCACATCAGCCTCAGCTCCACGCACGGCTTTACGAGCATAGGAGTCCGCTTGTTTTCCGATAGCAGATAAAGCGCGTTGAGTATAAGGCTGAGCTGTTCCTTAGCCTCCTGCTCCTTGGGGCAGAGGGCGGCGGCAAGCTCGCAGAAATACTGCGCGAGGTACATCTTCTCTATGTCCGAGCCGAGTCCCGTAAAGATTTTCAGAGCCTTCGCGTCGCCGATTATGTAGCTGTCCCTGCCCTTGCTCAAGGTAAGCCTTGAGTAGCAGAGCAGGGAGGTCGCGGCGCACTTGGGACTTTTTATATCCTTGGCGCCGTGAGCGAAGCCCTTTACGATTCCGCGGCTCTCTGTCAGAGCCGTTATGAGCTTGTTCTTTTCACCGATATTCTGTTCTTTTACTATCAGGGCGTTCGTTATTATCTTCATTGTTTTTCTTGATCTCCGGAACAGGATTATCAGTCAGGCTGTTGTGGGCGGATTTGTACATCAGATAATCGTAAATCCGTCCGCTGAACCAGAATGAGTTCCATGCGTCTATTTGATTCATCATATCACCGCATTTAGTGTGTGATGAAAAGCGAAAAATAAACGCGGATAATTTTTCAAATTATTTAAAGTCGTTTTCGTCGTAGCCGAAGTTACGCATCTGTCTTATGCTGTTGCGCCAGTCCTCGCGAACCTTGATCCACGTCTGCAAAAATACCTTGCAGCCGAAGAATCTTTCCATATCCTGACGCGAGTAGGTCGAGATTTTTTTGAGCATTGAGCCGTTTTTGCCGATCAATATACGCTTGTGTGTCTCGCGCTCACAGTAGATCGTCGCGTCGATGTCGAGAATGTCCTTGCCCTCGCGCATACGCATTTTTTCTATAACGACGGCTATTCCGTGGGGGATTTCCTTGTCGCAGAGTCTGAGGATCTTTTCTCTGATCATCTCGCCCGCGATAACCTTCTCGGGCTGATCGGTGAGGGTGTTGTCGTCAAAGAAGTGACCTCCCTCGACAGCCTGATTTTTCATCTCGTCCTTGAGCTCGCCAAGTCCCGAGCCGTCCTGAGCCGAAACGGGAACGACCGCTTCAAAGTTATAAAGCGCGCTGTAGGCGAGGATCTGCTTCATCAGCTCTTCCTTCTCTTTGAGCGTGTCGATCTTATTGATCGCGAGGATCGCGGGCATCTCAGCCGCCTTGAATTTCTCGATCAGTCTCAGCTCTGTGTCGCCGGCTTCTCTGCCCGCCTCGACTACGAGCATACAGCAGTCTACGCCGCTGACGCTCTCGCTTACAGAGCGTACCATATATTTGCCGAGCGAGTTCTTGGGTCTGTGCATACCCGGGGTATCGACGAAAACAAGCTGAGTGTCGCCCTCGGTCAGCACGCCCGTAATACGCGTGCGCGTGGTCTGAGGCTTGCTTGAAACTATCGCGACCTTCGCTCCGAGAAGCCTGTTCAGAAGCGAGCTCTTGCCGACGTTAGGTCTGCCGACTATCGCTATAAACGCTGATTTTTTCTTATCCATAAAATGTCTCCTGTACGCAAAAACTGCCCCGCGGGCGCGGGACAGCTAATTCTTCTTTCCTTTTGTAAACTGCCCCGAGATAAATAATACTGATATTATAAGCGAAATTATAAATAAAATCAATAGTACGGGGTTGCTGATAAAGAAATTAAATATATAATTTATGCGTTCTAAATCAAAGTAAAGCAGGAACGCCGCGCCTACAGCCGCCGCCGATAGAATCAGCACCGCCGCGGCGGATACGTCCTTGACCTTTTTTATCATCGGGTCGCGTTCCGTCGTTACCTTGTCGCAAAGGGTTTCCAAAGCTGTGTTAAAGAGCTCAGCCGAGATTATCAGCGCGATCAATATGAGCACGACAGCCCATCTCAGCGCGCTCATTTCATAAAAAAAGCTGAATGTGATCACATAAACAGCGGCGACAATGTGAAATCTGAGGTGCCCCTCGGATCGTATCGCCTGCCATAAGCCCTGAAACGCGGTTGAGAAGCTTTTGAGCTGTTTTCTCATTGAGCGATGTAGCTGGAGGAAGCGGGAAGTCCCAGAGCCTCCATAACCTGCTCCTCTTTCTCTCTCATTCTTACCTTCTCAAGCGGCTCGATGTGGTCGTAGCCGAGAAGATGAAGCACGCTGTGAGCCGTAAGATAGCCGACCTCGCGCTGCAGGGAGTGACCGAACGCCTCAGCCTGCTCCGTCGCCTTCTCCATAGAGATCACAACGTCGCCGAGGATTTTAGCGCCTGTCTCGAGGTTTGTGTCGTAAACGCCGTTTTCGCCCATGGGGAAGGAGAGTACGTCTGTCTCTGAGTCGATCCCTCTGTACTGAGCGTTAAGCTTTCTGATTTCCTCATTCGTGGTAAAGGTTACGCTGATCTCCGCGCTCTCCTTAAAGCCCTCGAGCTCGAGAACCGCGTGACAGCAGCGTCTGATAAGCATTCTGAGTCCCGTCGGGATCTTTACCGCCTTCTGATTGTTGTTGATAATTACTCTAAGCTTGTTATCGTTCATTTCTGTGTACCTCGTGTTTTTCGTATGCTTTAATTATATCCTGGACAAGCCTGTGTCTGACAACGTCCTTTTCGTTGAATCTGCACTGGGCTATGTCGCCTATGTTGCGAAGGATCCTCAGACAATCCTTGAGTCCGCTTTTCTGACCGTTAGGCAAGTCGATCTGGGTGATGTCGCCCGTGATGACCATTTTGCTGTTAAAGCCCAGACGCGTGAGGAACATTTTCATCTGCTCCTTGGTGGTGTTCTGAGCCTCGTCGAGAATGATGAAGCTGTCGTCGAGCGTTCTGCCGCGCATATAGGCGAGAGGGGCGATTTCGATATTGCCCTTTTCAACATATTTGTGGTACGTCTCAACGCCGAGCATATCAAACAGCGCGTCGTACAGCGGTCTGAGATACGGGTCGACCTTGCTCTGTAGATCTCCGGGCAGGAAGCCGAGCTTTTCTCCCGCCTCAACAGCGGGTCGGGTCAGGATAATACGGTTGATCTGCTTGCTCCTGAACGCCGTTACCGCCATCGCTACGGCGAGGTAGGTCTTTCCCGTTCCCGCGGGACCTACGCCGAAGGTGATCGTGTTCTCCGCGATCGCCTTGCAGTATTTTTTCTGCCCCATAGTCTTTGGCTTGATAGGCTTGCCCTTGGCTGTTATGCAGATACAGTCGTCGGCGAGCTGGCTGAGATTCTCGGAGCTGCCCTCCTTGACCATAGCTATGCAGTACCTTACGTTCTGCTCGCTGAGGCTTTCGCCGCGGTTTATAAAGTGCATCAGGTTTTCAAGCACCTTATGCGTCTTGAAAACATTCTCGTCGTCGCCGCTGATTTTGAGCTCGTCATCCCTTACGGTGATTTTGACCGAAAACTCGCGCTCAATAAGCTTGATATTCTCGTCAAAGCTGCCGAAAAGCGCTACAGCGTGTTCTGTTCTGCCGATACTGAAAGAATTGTCCGTGGTAAAATCTCCTTATTTTATTAAATCTGCAGGATATTATATCATAATAGAGCTAAATTGTCACGATTTTTGGAGAAAAATAAGCTCGTTCAAAAAAATTTGTTAAAAGTGATGGATTTCTTGATAAAAATATGTCAACATCTTACAACATTTCCGAATAAAAAACGAAAAAAATTGAAAATTTTTCGGCAAAAATTTGTGAAAAAACCCGCTCTCTCAAATTCAGTATTGACAATTTGGCGGATATATATTATAATTCTGGCTGTAAAGTAATTTTCTTTACAGCGATAAAATCTCAAAGGCGGAGTGGAAATTGGAAAAGAATATGGAAATCTCCCTGCTTTTTGATTTTTACGGTCAGCTGTTGACCGAACAGCAGGCTCAGGCGGTTTCATTATATTATAACGACGATTTCTCTCTATCTGAGATCGCAGCCCGTATGGGTATAACCCGTCAGGGCGTGCGCGACTCTATCAAGCGCGCCGAGGCTCAGCTTTTTACCTTTGAGGAAAAGCTCGGACTTATGGAGAGGTTCCGCGTTACCGAGCGCGGACTGACCGAGATCGAGAGCCTCGCCCAAAAGCTGAAGGAGAATTACGACCCTAAAATCGCGGATGAAATTTTAAAAACCGCGAAATCTTTACACGAATAGAGGTGGCGTTATGGCATTTGAAGGACTTTCAGATAAGCTCTCGGGTGCGTTTAAGCGCCTGAAAAGTAAAGGCAAGCTGACAGAGGACGACGTCAGAGAAGCCATGCGCGAGGTCAGACTCGCGCTTCTCGAGGCTGACGTTAACTACAAGATTGCCAAGGATTTCACAAAAAAGGTTACCGAACGCGCCATAGGCTCCGACGTTATGGAGAGTCTTACTCCCGCGCAGATGGTAATTAAAATAGTAGACGAGGAGCTCACAGCTCTTATGGGCTCCGAGACGGCGAGAATCGAGTTCTCCTCAAAGCCGCCCACGATTATTATGATGTGCGGTCTTCAGGGCTCGGGTAAAACGACCCACAGCGGTAAGCTTGCCAAGATGCTCAAAAAGCAGAACCATCGTCCGCTTCTCGTAGCCTGCGACGTTTATCGTCCCGCGGCTATCGAACAGCTCAAGGTTGTCGGCGGTAAGGCGGAGGTTCCTGTCTTTGAAATGGGACAGGATAACCCCGTTAAGATCGCCAAGGAAGCCGTCAAGCACGCCAAGGACTACGGCAACGACGTCGTGATCCTCGATACAGCGGGCCGACTCCACATCGACCAGGAGCTTATGGACGAGCTCAAAAACCTCAAGGCTGAGGTCAATCCCGACGAGATCCTCCTTGTTATCGACTCGATGACAGGTCAGGACGCCGTAAACGTAGCCAAGAGCTTTAACGAGCTGCTCGAGATCTCGGGCGTTATCATCACAAAGCTCGACGGCGATACACGAGGCGGCGCGGCGCTTTCGGTCAAGGCTGTTACAGGCTGTCCGATCAAATTCGCGGGTACGGGCGAAAAGCTCGAGGATATCGAGCAGTTCCACCCCGACCGTATGGCGAGCCGTATTCTCGGAATGGGCGACGTGCTTACCCTTATCGAGCAGGCTGAGGAAAAGCTTGACGAGGAAAAGGCTGAGCAGGTAGCCAAGAAGATGATGCAGAACAAGATGGACTTCAACGACCTGCTTGACCAGTTCAGACAGATCAAGACGATGGGTCCGTTAAAGGGTATCCTCGCGAAAATTCCCGGACTCGGCAACAAGCTTGACGACGTTGATATCGACGAGAGAGCTCTCGACTGGACGGAGGCTATCATTC
Organism: uncultured Ruminococcus sp.; assembly: GCA_902773035.1. GTDB lineage: Bacteria > Bacillota > Clostridia > Oscillospirales > Acutalibacteraceae > Ruminococcoides. The sequence goes on from CACYDB010000006.1 coordinate 8,831, forward strand.
TCTCAATGACTCCCGCTGAAAGAGCTAAGCCCGACCTTATCAACCCAAGCCGCAAGCGCAGGATCGCGGCGGGCTCGGGAAGAAGCGTTGAGGAGGTCAACCGTCTGCTCAAGCAGCTGCGCGATATGCAGAAGATGATGCGTCAGTTCGGCGGCAAGGGTAAGAAAAGACGCGGAATGCGTATGCCGGGTATGCCCGGAATGCCCGGAGGTATGAACGGCGGAATGCCGTTCTGATATGTTTATAACCAACGGTTATTAATCCAATAACTCATTGGTTAATATATAATTTATTAACTATACGGAGGTGAAAACAATGGCAGTTAAAATCAGACTCAGAAGAATGGGCGCCAAGAAGGCTCCTTTCTACCGCGTAGTAGTAGCTGATTCCAGATACCCGCGCGACGGTCGTTTTATCGAGGAGATCGGTACTTACGATATCCTTAAAAAGCCCTCAGAGTTCAAGGTTGACGGTGAGGCGGTTAAGAAGTGGATCGCTAACGGCGCTCAGCCGACAGATACAGTCAAGGCGCTTCTTAAGAAGAACGGCTATATCGACTAACGTTTTTCTTTGATAAACGTTTATATTATTAGGTAATTTTATACCGGAAAGGATCAAAACCATGGTTGAATTATTGACAATCATCGCTAAGGGTCTTGTTGAGGCTCCCGACGCGGTTAACGTAACAGCTGACGCTCCCGACGAGGAAGGCGTAACTGTATACCACATCCACGTTGCAGAGGACGATATGGGTCGTATCATCGGTAAGCAGGGCAGAATTGCCAAGGCTATCCGTACAATCGCCCGTTCCGCCGCTGTAAGAACAGAGCAGAAGGTTATGGTTGAAATCGACTGATTGCCTGAAAACAGACCGATTCCGAGTGAATCGGTCTTATTTTTTCACACTTTAGTTAGTTGTAACTAATTATTTTTTAAAAACCTATTGACAATTGTCTGTAAAAGTGTATAATAATAGTACGTTATAAAATTAACAATTTCGGGTATGTCCCGAATTTTTATAACCCTATGAGTTAGCAAAGCCTAACTAAACTTGGAGAGTGTAATTATGATGCCCTTAATGCTTGCCGATACAGGCGAAGTTAATATAATCAAAAAGGTCGGAGGAAGTCCCGAGGTGAAAAAGCACCTCGAGAACCTCGGATTTGTCGCGGGCGGCGAGGTCAGTGTGATTTCGCGCATAGGCGGCAACGTTATCGTCAACGTCAAGGGCGCGCGAATAGCCATAAGCGAGGAAATGTCCCGCAGGATCATGGTTTAGAAAGGAGAAGTGTATGAAAACCTTAAGAGACGCTAAAATCGGCGAGACCGTCAAGGTCACCAAGCTCAACGGTCAGGGCGCCGTAAAGCGCAGGATTATGGATATGGGAATTACCAAGGGCGTAGAAATCAAGGTACGCAAGGTAGCTCCTCTCGGCGATCCGATCGAGATCACGGTCAGAGGCTATGAGCTCTCGCTCAGAAAAGCCGACGCTGAGATGATCGAAGTAGAATAAGCGCGTAATTTATATTACGCACTATTTTTTGAATAATAGGTTAGATGAATCTAACTTACGGAAAGGAAAGTTTTATGGGTATTACAATCGCGCTTGCCGGTAACCCTAACGCCGGTAAGACCACGCTTTTCAACGCGCTGACGGGCTCGAACCAGTTCGTAGGAAACTGGCCGGGCGTTACCGTTGAAAAAAAGGAGGGTAAGCTCAAGAAGCACAGCGACGTTACAGTTACCGACCTCCCCGGAATCTACTCGCTGTCACCCTACACCTTGGAGGAGGTTGTCGCGAGAAATTATCTTATTGATAACCGTCCCGACGTTATCCTCAACATAGTTGACGGAACTAACCTTGAGCGTAACCTTTACCTCACGACGCAGCTTACCGAGTTGGGTATTCCCGTCGTCGTGGCAATCAATATGATGGACGTCGTTGAGAAAAACGGCGACAAGATCCACGTTGACGAGCTGTCTCGTCAGCTCGGATGTAAAATCGTTGAAATCTCCGCCTTGAAGGGAACGGGCATTACGGAAGCCGCGGAAGCGGCTGTGAAGGCTGCCGAGGGAGCGAAAACTATTCCTCAGCACTCGTTCAGCGGAGCGGTTGAACACGCTCTCGCTCATATCGAGGAGGCGGCGCTGCACGACTTGCCCGAGGAGCAGCAGCGTTGGTACGCAATCAAAATCTTTGAGCGTGACGACAAGGTCCTCGAAAAGCTCAACATAGAGAAGAGCAAGCTTGACCACATTGAGAAGGATATCGCCGCCGCGGAGCGTGAGCTTGACGACGATTCCGAGAGTATCATCACTAACGAGAGATACGTCTACATAGCCTCTATCATCAAGGGCTGTTACAAAAAGCAAAGTCAGGGCAAGCTTACCGTATCCGACAAAATCGACAAGGTCGTTACAAACCGTATCCTAGCCCTGCCGATCTTTGCCTTGATTATGATCATCGTTTACTATGTTTCGGTAACGACCGTAGGAACGGTACTGACCGACTGGATGAACGACGGCGTATTCGGTGACGAGGGCTGGAGACTGTTCCAGAGCGGACAGGTAGAGTACGACGAGGCTACAGACAAGTGGGCTGATGAAAAAGTCTTTAACAACGACGAGCTCGCGAAGCTTCTCGCGTCTGCCGCCGAGGATAAAAATATCAAGGGCGCGTCCGATCTTGCCGACGCTTATAACGAGAAGGACTACGGCGCGTTTGAGGAAGCCTACGGCTCCTATCACGACGAGTTCTATCAGGGCGAGGAAAACAAGAAAATCAAGGTATATGATATTGACCAATATCTGCCGCTCAACGAGGACGGAGAGATAGACAATCCCGTTGATGAAAGCGAATACGGTATCTGGATCCCGAGTATTCCTAAGCTCGTCTCGGACGGTCTTGAGGCGATCAACTGCGCCGACTGGCTGCAGGGACTTGTGCTTGACGGTATTGTAGGCGGCGTAGGCGCGGTACTCGGCTTTGTGCCTCAGATCCTCGTACTGTTCCTGTTCCTCGCGTTCCTGGAGGCGTGCGGATATATGGCGCGTATCGCCTTTGTAATGGACAGGATCTTCAGAAAATTCGGACTTTCGGGCAAGAGCTTTATCCCGATGCTTATCGGCACGGGCTGCGGCGTTCCCGGAATTATGGCCTCGCGAACGATTGAAAATGAGCGTGACCGCCGTATGACAATCATGACGACGACGTTTATTCCCTGCGGCGCTAAGCTTCCGATTATCGCTATGATTTCCACAGCGCTGTTTGACGGCGCGTGGTGGGTAGCTCCGAGCGCCTACTTTATGGGAATGGCGGCAATCGTTATTTCGGGTATTATGCTCAAAAAGACAAGAATGTTCGCGGGTGATCCCGCTCCGTTTGTGATGGAGCTCCCCGCTTACCATATGCCGACTGTTGTAAATCTCCTCCGCTCAATGTGGGAGAGAGGCTGGAGCTTCATCAAGAAGGCGGGTACGATCATCCTGCTCGCGTCAATCGTTATCTGGGCGGGCTCGCACTTCGGATGGTTCGGAACCTCCTTCGGCTACAATGCCGATTTACCGCTTGAGAACAGTATTCTCGGCGCTATCGGCAACGCGCTCCAGTGGATATTCGCGCCCCTCGGTTTTGCGGACATCAAAGCGACTATCGCTACGATTATGGGACTTGTCGCCAAGGAAGAGGTTGTCGGCGTATTCGGCGTGCTCGACTTCGCGTCGCTCACACAGCTCGCGGCTTACAGCTTCCTCGCGTTCAACCTCCTCTGCGCTCCGTGCTTCGCGGCTATCGGCGCTATCAGGAGAGAGATGAACTCGGCGAAGTGGACAGCGTTCGCAATAGCTTATCAGTGTGTACTGGCTTACTGCGTATCGCTTGTGATCTATCAGGTAGGCTCGGTATTTACGGGCAATCTCAACATCATAGGTCTGATTTTCGCGGTCGCGATCGTCGCGTTTATGGTTTATATGCTCGTAAGACCTTACAAGGAGGCTGACCGCCTCAGCGTTAAATTAAAGTAAAGGAGAAATTATGGACTGGCTGATTCAGAATATCGGTACAATTATCATCGCGGTGATCGTGTTCGGCGTCGCCGGTCTGATAATTGCCAAATATTTCAGAGATAAAAAGAAGGGTAAGTCAACCTGCTCTTGCGGCTGCGCTGACTGCCCGATGAAAAATAAATGTCACTGATCCCCTTATGCAAACGAAAAGTAAACGACCGCTTCGGCGGTCTTTACTTTTTTTGTGTATTCTGTTACAATAGCGATTGGTGATACATATGAAAAAGCAATTTCTGGAGGCGGGTAAAATCGTCGGCACTCACGGCGTCCGCGGAGAGCTAAGGATCGACCCCTGGTGCGATTCTCCCGCTTTTCTTTCAAAATTCAAAACCTTATATTTTGACGAGGGCAGGGAGGCTGTCAGGGTTTCCTGCCGTCCTCACAAGAATATCGTTCTCGCGAAGCTTGACGGTGTGGACTCGATCGACTCCGCGGAGCTTCTGCGCGGAAAAATAATCTACATCAACCGCGACGACGTTAAGCTCCCCAAGGGCAAGAATTTCATTCAGGATCTGATCGGCTGCCGAGTGCTTGACGCCGACGATAATTCCGTTGAGTACGGCGTTATCAAGGATGTGTTCAAGACGGGCGCGAATGATGTTTATACCGTTGAGAGCGGCGACGGGAAGGAGTACCTTGTTCCCGTTATCGACAGCGTTATCGTTGAGAGAAATGTTGACGAGGGCTATGTTCTGCTCAGGAAGTTAGAGGGATTGTTTGACGATGAAGCTTGATTTGATAACCCTGTTTCCCGAGATGTGCGAGGCTGTCCTCGGCGAGAGTATTATCGGTCGCGCTCAGAACAGCGGCGCGATCGATATTGAGTGCCATCAGCTTCGCGACTTCGCGCTCGACAAGCACCGCAGGGTTGACGATACGGTCTACGGCGGCGGAATGGGTATGCTGATGAAGTGCGAGCCGATCGCGTTGTGCTATGAGCATATCTGTGAGCAGCGCGGAGCTAAGCCTCATTTTATCTATATGTCGCCTCAGGGAAGGACTCTGACTCAGCAGCGGCTCAAGGAGCTCTCGGAGCTCGACAATATCTGCGTGCTGGCGGGTCACTACGAGGGCGTTGACCAGCGTGTGCTCGACTCGATGATTGACGAGGAGATCTCTATCGGCGACTATGTGCTCACGGGCGGAGAGCTTCCCGCTCTTGTGTTTATTGACGCGCTCTCGCGTATGGCTCCCGGGGTGCTCTCGAACAATGAGTGCTTCACCGAGGAGAGTCACTTTAACGGACTGCTCGAATATCCGCAGTACACCAAGCCGCAGGTATGGCGCGGGCTTGAGGTCCCGCCTGTTCTTTACAGCGGAGATCACCGCAAGGTTGACCGCTGGAGATATGAGCACAGTCTTATCAATACGGCAAAAAAAAGACCCGAAATGCTAAAAAATAAGGAACTCAGTCCGGAGGATTTGAAGGTAATCGACGATTTTTTAGACAATGTGCCACCAACAAGGTAGAATATATTAGTTAAGTTGCACAAAGGGTAAATCCGCAAAAACGTTGAAATAGTTATTAAATCCAAAATTGATTTTTTCGTATTGACGTTCATAATAAACGTGATATAATATTAATCGTATTAAGTTGCGAAAGCACATTTAAAAGCATATTATTTAGAGTTTAGAGAGGTAACACTTATGTACGTTAAGGATGTTTTAGTAAAAAATAAGGCGGGTCTCCACGCTCGTCCGGCAACTTTCTTCATTCAGAAGGCTAACGAGTATAAGTCAACGATCTGGGTAGAGAAGGAAGAGAGACGCGTTAACGCTAAGAGCTTACTGGGCGTGCTTTCTTTAGGTATTATCGGCGGAACCGATATCAAGATTATTGCGGACGGAGCTGACGAGCAGGAGGCTGTTGACGGTCTTGTAGAGCTTGTTGAGTCCGGCTTTGCTGACTGATTACACTTGATAAACACGACTGTCTCGGTTTTCTGAGGCAGTCTTTTTTCAATTTATAGCTTATGAATCCCAAAATGACCGAACTGCGCCGTAAGGCGATGGCTCTGCCGCTGTCTCCCGGCGTGTATATAATGTACAACAAAAGTAAAAAGATAATATATATAGGAAAGGCGAAGGCGCTCAAGAACCGCGTTTCGCAGTATTTCGGCTCTCAGAATAATCACGCCGAGAAGGTCAGGCGTATGGTTGACAATGTCGATTATTTTGAGTATATCATCACCGACAGCGAGTTTGAGGCGCTGATTCTGGAGTGCTCGCTCATTAAGCAGCATACGCCGAAGTATAATATTCTGCTCAAGGACGATAAGGGCTACAGCTATATACGCGTGTCAAACGATAAGTGGCGAAAGCTTACCTATGAGCTGCAGAAGAAGGACGACGACGCTTTGTATATCGGACCGTACAAGAGCAGCTTTTATGTTAAGCAGAGCGTTGAGGAGGCTAACAAGATTTTTAAGCTCCCGACCTGCAACCGCAAATTTCCCGAGGATTTCGGCAAGGCGCGTCCGTGCCTTAACTACCACATCAAGCAGTGTATGGCTCCGTGCACGGGCAGGGTGAGCTTTGGTGAATATGACGAAAGCGTTAATCAGGCGCTGGACTTTCTCAAGGGCGGCAGCTCCGAGTCGATCAAGCAGCTGACCGCGGAGATGGAGAAGGCTTCGGAGGAGCTGGAGTTTGAGCGCGCGGCTAAGATCCGCGATAAAATCACAGCCGTCAGAAAAATGGCGGACAAGCAGAAGGTCGTAGCCGTCAGCGTGCCCGACCAGGACGTTATCGCCTACTTTACGGACGGCGAGAGAGGCTGTTTTCAGGTCTTTAGGTTTGAGGGCGGCAGGCTGACCGATCACGAGCACTTCATCATCAACGACCCTATGGACGACGGCGAGGAGCTCAGGCAGTTTATAACGGGCTACTACTCAATGCGTCCCGATATTCCGCGCAACCTCACGCTTGACAGAATGCCCGAGGACGCGGAGCTGCTTGAAAAGTGGCTCTCGGACAAGCTCGGCAGGCGCGTGTATATCACCGCTCCGCAGAGGAGCGAGCAGGCTCGGCTCGTTTCGATGTGCCGCAAAAACGCCGCGGAGGCTCTGGCTCAGATCAAGGGCAGGACCTCGCGCGAGTACGGCGTTCTGGAGGAGCTAAAGGATATTCTCGGGCTTGACAAAATCCCCGCGTATATCGAGTCTTACGATATTTCAAACCTCGCGGGCACCGAGAACGTCGCGGGAATGATAGTCTACGAGAACGGCAAGCCGCTCAAATCGGCTTACAAAAAGTTTAAGATAAAATCCTTTGAAGGTCAGGACGACTACGCCTCAATGGCTGAGGTGCTCGACAGACGCTTTACGGAATATGAGGAAAACAGGGACAGCGCGGAGGGCTTCGGCAGACTGCCCGATCTGATTCTCCTCGACGGCGGTCAGGGGCAGGTATCAGCCGTTCAGCCCGTGCTCAGAAAGCACGGAGTGGACGTCGCCCTGTTCGGAATGGTCAAGGACGGCTCCCACCGCACCAGAGCCATAACGGGCTCGGGCGGTGAAATCAGCATAAGCTCACGCCGCGCCGTCTTTACATTTATAAGTAAGATGCAGGACGAGGTCCACCGTTTTGCGATTGGCTACCACCGTCAGCGCCGCAAAAACGCCGTGTTCAAAAGCTCGCTGACCGATATCGACGGAATAGGCGAGGTAAGGGCTAAGGCTCTGTTAAAGCATTTCCGCACGATCTCGAATATACGCAACGCCGATATGGAGGAGCTCGAGAACTGCCCGTCAATGACGCGTGACAGCGCCGCGGCGGTATACAATTATTATCATAAGGAAGGATAGCTATGAGAGTTATAACAGGAGAGGCGAGAGGCAGAAG
>CACYDB010000007.1 GCA_902773035.1 uncultured Ruminococcus sp.
CGGCGGAATTGCCGTTTACGGAGTTTACTGGACTAATTCCGAGATTTACAACAACAAAATGACAAACGTAGGTCTCGGCGTTGATATTCGTTCAATGACTATAGGCTCAGGTGAGAATTTCAGAAATATGGACAAGCTCACCTGCGAGCAGTGCAACGACAAAATCAAAGAATCTACGCTCTATATCTACGGCAACACAATTACAATCAGAGTCAAGGAAAACAATTACGTCCGTCCTACTGGTATCAGAGTAATGGGCGAGCACTATGTAAACTATGATTTGAATACAGGCATTAAGCCGGGTACCTACAAGGTCTATAACGTCCACATCGGTGAGGATAAGAACGGAGAACAAAAGCCTAACAGCATTTCAGGCAACGTAGCCTGCGGAGTCCAGCTCAACTACGCCGTCGATTCCGCCGTTACAGGCAACACGATCAACCTTTCAAAATCTGTTGAGGAAACCTCAAACGCTGTTGAGATAAAAGGCTGTGACAATACCGTTGTCGAGAAAAATACCCTCAAAAACGGCACGTATCAATCGGGCAGAGGCGTTTTCCTGACATATCCCGCCAACCTTGATCTTGAGAGCACCAATGTCAGAATCAGCGAAAACACGATTTCAAACTTCAACAAGGACGGAATCCTCGCGCATTATACCGAGAATTCTCAGATAACCAACAACAAAATCACAAAAACCGCTCAGAGCGCCGTTTATCTACAGAGAGCAAAGAATAACGAGGTAAACTCAAACACGTTCAGCGACAACGGCTCCTACGGAGTATATGTCAATGACGGTTCCGAGAGCAACACCGTCTCGTTAAACACGATATCAAATTCCTCCGACGGTATTCTTATCAAGGGCTCAACCGACAACACAGCCTCCGAGAATACAATCAAGGAATGTACTGTCTACGGCGCGTATATCTACAATACGCAGGAAACCAATACGCTGTCAAAAAACATTATCTCAAATTGTCCGTCAGGCGTAACGCTTCAAAAGAGCCTGCTCTCTGAGGTCAAAGAGAACATTATCTCCGATGTAAGCGAATACGGTGTTCGTGTATACAGCTCCTCAGCGGATAATACAATAAAAGGCAACGTTATCTCCAACAATCAGTACGGTGTATTCGCTCAGAACTCAGAGAACACCAAGGTGCTTGAAAACAGCGTTTCAGGCTCAACCGTATACGGCGTCAATATCCGCGGCGGAAATATCGCGCTGATTCAGGATAACGAAATTTCAAACTGTATAACCAATCCTATAAGAATCAACTACGGCGCCGATAAGGTTGATATCAACCGCAACACAATCAACCATTCGGGCAAGGACAGCATCTATATCAACGGCTCCAGCGACTCCAATCAGTTAGTCGAGAAGTTCGTCGAGGTTCACGATAACATCATCACAACTCCCGACAATAAGCCCTCGATAACAGGCGCTTACGGTAACATCGCGATCCAGGCGTATTCCAATATCCTCAACGGCGTTCGTGAGAGCGGCAAGGAGCCCAGACCCAACTATATGCGCTTCAAGGGCGATACCAGCGAGTTTACTTGGGTTTATGACGAGCTTAAGATTACCGATCTTACGCTTGAAGAGCTTGATGACCGCAATCATCTCGAGTGGAATTCCGATTATGACGACGTGACCTACCGAGTCGCCGCCGTTCTCGAGGACGGTACGATCGAGCAGATCGCGCTCACTACCGAAAAGAGCTTTGACCACATTTTCGCGGATGACGGCGAGAAATACACTGCCGTCGAATATTGGGTAGCCCCGATAGTATTCTACGAGAATATCAAGTATGTCGGTATGAGTATGACGGCTGATTACAACCCGGGACCGCCTCCGACAACCGTGACAGAGACGACTGTTCCCGATACGACAGCGGAAACCTCCGCCGATACCTCAAGCGTTCCTCAGACAGAAGCGACGGATACAACAGAGGCAATAACCTCAACCGAGCCGTCCTCAACACAGGAAACTACAGCTCCCGAATCCACCCGGCCTCAGACTGATCCGATTTCAACAGAATAGATAAGAGCCGGCTTAAATGCCGGCTCAAACTTTTTCCGTAAACCAGACGTCCTTAACCTCAAATTCCTTTTTATCAAGATAATTGAGTATTCCCGCGTCCGATTTAAAATTGAATATTAATTTGTACGAATACAGCGCCTGATATTTAAAGTCGCCCTTAATAAAATTCTTCTTACCCTTGCCGTATTTGCTGTCACCGACGAGCGGATGACCGATAAACGCCATATGCGCTCTTATCTGATGCGTCCGACCCGTATGCAGCAGAACCTCGGCGAGACTCATTTTCCCGTTTGATTTCAAAACCTTATATTCAGTCTTTATAATCTTGGAGTTCTCTGCGGGCTTTTTAAAAATCCTCACCGTATTTGTGCTGTTGTTTTTAACGAGGTAATCCTCCATAATTCTTTTATCGAATTTTGGCTTACCGCACAGTAAACACAGATAATACTTTTCGAGCTCTCGCGACTTCATCTTCGCGTTAAGGATTCTCAGACTCTCCGCGTTCTTGGCGGCGATTACGATTCCGCCCGTATTTCTGTCAATACGGTTGACGAGCGCAGGGGAGAAGGACTTTTCTTTTTCGGGATCATACTCGCCTTTATCGTACAGATAATGCCGGACCCTCATAATCAGGCAGTCAAAATGATAGCTTTTATCCTGATGAACAATAAGCCCGGGCTTTTTGTCAATCAGGATAATATTTTCGTCCTCATAGATTATATCAAGCTTTTTCGGAGCTTTCAGAAATTCATAGCTTTTCTCATTATTATCCTCAAAAAACTCATCCTTGATATAAAGCGTAAGAACATCGCCGTCCTTTAAGAAGTCGGCTTTGTCGCACCTTTTGCCGTTGAGCTTAATATATTTAGTGCGTATATATTTGTACATCAGCGATTTCGGCATAGTCTTGAACCTTTTGCTCAGATATTTGTCGAGCCGCTGACCCGCGTCGTTTCCGTTAATTGTGATCTGTCTCATAATTCCTCCGTTATTAGTTTTATTATAATCAAAATTTTAAAATTTGCAACAGTAACACATTTTCAAATTGTGAGTACAATGTAATGGGGTGATTAAATGTATACTTATCGACATCAGATTTCACTGGCGCTTGCATTCGGGCTCGGTCTTTTTCTCGCTACAATCCTGCCGTGCAGATTTGTGTTAATAATTTCCTTAGTCACCGTAATTCTACTCGCATGGTCGCTTTGCAGGAGGTAATTATGAAAGTTGTACTTATTGAGAATCCGAAATTTATATCATTTTTCCTGAGAAAAATCTTCGGAATTAAAAAATTACCGCAGATTTCTTAACAATAAATAATTGATATGGACGTTACCGTATATGCAAAGTGCCAAATTTTGCGTATACGGTAAATTTTGTTTGATTATTACTAAAATTTATAGTAAAATAGAAAAGAATTTAAACAAAGGAGTTTTGAATTATGAAGGTAACGAAAAAATTAATCAGTGTTCTTCTTATCGCTGTAATGATTGTTTCCTGCATTGTTGTTGCTAATGCCGCGGACAAAAAACTCGCAAAGTATTACACAACTAACGCGGGCGGCAAGGTCGGCGTTAAAAAGACAATCACTATCGACGGTGACGGAAGCGACTGGTCTGACGATATGAAAATCGCTCAGAGCGGAGCTTGGGATGTCGCTAACCACTGGAAAGGCGCTCACGAGAACTGCCTTATCGACGCTGCAGGACTGTATGCGGCGTGGGACAGCTCAAACCTCTACATCGGTATGCAGTATGTTAATACAACGGATACATGGCAGAACGCGGGCGACGCTTCTCTCATGGACGGCGGTAAGATGGGTGATTTACACCTTGTTCTCGCGCTCAGCGTTGATCCTTCCTCTACAGGTCTTACAGGTAAGGTAACAAACGGAGATTATATCTGGGGCGACAAGATCAACTACAATACTCACGTTGATCACCTTTTCTATATGAGTACCAAAGCGGGATCGGGAGTTCCCGGACACTTTACCGTTTCCGACGCGTCAGGTAACTCCGACTATACCACTCACTGCGGAAACTTCAAGAATGAGGGCATTGAGTACAAGATGTACGACGGCAACGTAGGCAGCACGATCTGGGGACTCAACGATTCTCAGAAAACAGATGATGTTTTCAGCGACGACTCAAACTGGGTTGATTATAAAACCTTTAAGGGAAGCAAGGGCGTACATAACACCAAGTACGACAGCTTCTATGAAATTAAGATCCCGTTCGCAGCTATCGGCATTACCGAAAGCCAGTTAACCTCTAAGGGAATCGGCGCTATGACGCTTTGCGGCAGAGGCGAATCTGCTCTTGACTCCTGTCCCTTTGACGTAAGTATGCTTGATAATGTTAAGGGCGATTACGCACAGGATCCCAGTACCTCTCACGAGAAGGACGATGTAGATGAAATCACAGCTCCTCTCGCTTGTATAGGTAAGTTCAGCGGTTCAACTCCGATCAATCCGGAGCCTGGCACACAGCCTGACAGTCAGGACGACACAACAGCGCCCGCTACAGATCCCGATACCACAGAGCCCACAACCGCGACTGAGCCTACCACTGTAACTGAGCCTACAACCGCAAGCCCCTATGAATTAGGCGACGTAAACCGCGACACCTTCCTCAACATCAAGGACGCTACCGAGATCCAGAAGATGCTCGCGAAGCTCACAACCTTTGATGATGAGCAGATGAAGCTCGGCGATTTCAACCAGGACAGCACTGTTAACGTTAAGGACGCTACAGCTATCCAGAGAAAGCTCGCTAAAATTGACTGATAAAACATATTATTACGGCTTATCCGATTTTTTCGGATAAGCCGTTTTCTTTTTGTTCTAAAATCTTTCCTTTTGAATATACATTTAACAGCAACAAAAAGGAGAGAAAAATCTATGGAATTCAACCTTAAAAAAACGCCTGTGGGGATTATGTCCTCAGTTCTCGATACAGTCTCGGAGCAGCCCGTCGATATTGACTTTACACTGCCCGATTACTGTCCCGATATTGAGAAAATACTTCGATGCAAGCTGATACCCAAGATTTATAACAGAAATCTCAGCGGCGGACAGCTACAGGTGGACGGTACCACAGTTGTTTCGGTATTATACATTGACTCGCGCGGCGGACTCAGAGCCTGCGAGCAGACTGTGCCCTTTAACTCGTCATTTCAGTTGAAATCTACGCCCGAGAATTATGTCACTCAGACCTCGGTAAAGTGTGAGTACGTAAATTGCCGCGCGTTATCACAGCGCAGACTGACTGTTCACGGAGCCTTCTCGCTGTACGCGAAGGTAAGCTGTAAATCATTTATTGATTTGTATTCTCCCGAGGATAACGATACGCTCGAGTTTAATGTCAAAAAGCTTTCCTGCTCCTCACTGACCTCGCTTTGTCAGGAGCAGTTCAACGCGGGCGACGAGCTGCGGATTGATAACAAGCCGTCGGTTGAGTATATTCTTGACAGCGACGTCCGCTGTTCAATAACCGATTATAAGGTTATTCCCGACAAGCTTATGCTCAACGGAGAGCTCAGCGTAAAGCTTCTGTATGTCAGCGCCGAGGTCGATAAGCCTCAGCAGATCGACTATATAATTCCTTTTTCAAAGACAATCGACTGCGAGAATCTCGATAATGATATGACCATGTGTCCTAAGCTTTCCGTCTTATCCTATGACATCCGTCTTAAAAATGATATACTCTCGGAAAATCCTGTCGTTGACGTTGACAGCCGCCTGTGCCTGACGATTGAAGCGTACTCGCGGCTTGAAGCCGAAATTGTGCTCGACGCTTTCTCAACAGAATATGTATCGGAGCTCTCAACAGTCAGAGTCAACGTTCCGTATGAAATCAGCGCGGTGAGCTCTACAGTTATGCAGAAGGAGAGCGTCAGCTTTGACGATAACACAATTTCGGAGATAATTGATTTAAGATACAGCCATTCAATTCAGAACACGACTCTTAATTCAAACACCATAACGGTGGGTTCAAAGCTCAATGTATGCGTGCTCGCTCTGAATCCCGACAATCAGTTTGTTTATCTGGAACGCTCGGCAGAGTTTGTGAATGAAATCTCCCTCGACGGTGATTATAACAGTCTTAGCTCACTTACGGTGAATGTTGTCAGTCTCAGCTACAGGCTCGGCGATGATAACACCATTGAGCTTCGCTGTGAGCTGAAATTCTGCGCCTGCGTTATGAATAACGAATGCAGCGTGATCGTAAGCACCGTTAATTGTGACGAGGACAACAAGCTCTCAAAAAATAACGCCTCGCTTATTCTTTACTTTGCCGATAAGGGCGAGAGCCTGTGGGAGATAGCGAAGTTTTACAACACGCGTCTAAGCCGTGTTTATGAAGAAAACAACCTCAGCGGCGATACGCTCGATAACAGCGCTATGCTTTTGATACCGACCATATAGGAGGAAAACGAAAATGGAAGAAAGATCAGTTTACAGAGATATCTCCCGCCGCACAAACGGCGATGTATATATAGGCGTGGTAGGACCTGTCAGAACAGGCAAGAGCACCTTTATCAAGAGGTTTATGGACACCATAGTGCTGCCTAATATAAGCGACGAGGAATTGCTCAACCGCACAATTGACGAATTGCCTCAGTCCTCGGGCGGCAGAACGATCATGACTACCGAGCCTAAGTTTATTCCCGAGGAGTCAATCGAGATTACCCTTTCGGATAAAGCTAATCTGAAAGTCAGAATGGTTGACTGCGTAGGCTATATCGTAGACAGCGCCATCGGTTATATCGAGGAGGATACTCCCCGAATGGTAAAAACTCCGTGGTACGACGAAGAGATCCCCTTTGAGCAGGCGGCGGAGCTAGGCACCAAAAAGGTAATAACCGATCACAGCACAATCGGTCTTGTAATAACGACCGACGGTTCGATCACCGATTTGCCGCGTGAGGAATACTATGACGCTGAAAAACGCGTCATAAATGAGCTCAAGAGTATCAACAAGCCGTTCATAGTTCTGCTCAACAGCCTTAATCCCGAGTCGGACAGCGCTCAGAATCTTGCCCGTCAGCTCAGCGGAGAGTATATGGTGCCTGTAGTTCCTGTCAGCTGTATGGAGCTTGACGAAAACGAAATCAAGAGGATCCTCGCTCAGCTTTTGTTTGAGTTTCCGATCAAGGAAATCGGTGTAGATATTCCGGGTTGGGTAGTATCTCTGCCGTCTGAAAACGAGATTAAGCGCGGGATTTACGACTCCATAAAGGACTCGGCCTCAAAAATCAGTAAAATCCGTCAGGTTCAGGACGCGCTGAATGAAATCGCCGACTGCGAGTACATTGATTTCAGCAGGCTTACCGACATCAATCTCGGCAAGGGTCAGGCACAGATTTCCGTCGCGGTATATAAGGAGCTGTTCTATAAGGTCCTGTCGGAGAAAACAGGGCTTGAAATCGAGGACGAGTGCACGCTTATGAACTGCGTAACTCAGCTTTCGGAAAAACAGCGTGAGTTTGACAAAATCGCCGCGGCGTATCAGCAGGTGCTGGATACGGGCTACGGAATCGTTATGCCGACAATCGAGGAGCTTAGCCTTGAGGAACCCGAAATCATCAAGCAATCGGGCAAATACGGTATTAAGCTCAAAGCCTCCGCGCCCTCGATCCATATGATGAAGGTCAACACAATGACCGAGGTAACGCCCATAGTGGGCTCCGAACAGCAGAGTCAGGAGCTTGTTACTTATATGCTCAAGGAGTTCGAGGAAGATCCCAAGAAAATCTGGGAGTCAAATATCTTCGGCAAGAGCGTCCACGAGCTTGTCAACGAAGGCCTTCATAACAAGCTCTATCGTATGCCCGACGATGCCCGAGCGAAAATAGGGGAGACAATCGAAAAAATTATCAACAAGGGGTGTAACGGACTTATCTGTATTATACTTTGATAGTTACTAAATAATTTTCATTTAAGGTTAGAAAATTGTCAAAACTACCGAAAATAAAAAAACTCGATAAATTTCATTGAACTTTACCCCCATAATAAGTATAATTATTGTATATAATGGACTAATATGGGGGTATAGCATATGGATTTGATGAGCAAACTCACTATTTCCGCTTCGATGCTGCTTACAGGCTTCGTGATAGTGTTTTCCGTACTGATTTTTCTTATCTTCATCATATGGGTGATGGGTAAAATCGTAACAGGCGCGCAGAACGCTTCCGCGAACCGCAAAAAGATAAAGGTTCAGAAGCTCGACGAAAAGCCTGAAAAGGTTGAGATCAAAAAGCCCGCTCCGGTTATCAAAAAGCCGGAATCACCGTCGGGAACTCCCGACGAGGTGATTGCCGTTATCTCCGCCGCTGTATACAGTATGTACGGCTCAAAGCAAAAGGTCAGAATCAAGAGTATAAAGAAGTCATCCTCACGCTCCGCATGGGCGAACGCCGGAGTGCTTCGAAATACCAGACCGTTTTAGAAAGGAGCCGCGTATGGAAATTATTGAAAGATTTTTAAAAGCTATTGAGGGTATCTTTACCGATTCAGGTATTATGACTCTCGGCTGGCAGAACTATGTAATGATAGGCGTAGCGTGCGTTTTATTCTACCTCGCTATCAAAAAAGAATTTGAACCGCTCCTGCTTCTTCCCATAGCGTTTGGTATGCTTCTTGTAAATCTCTATCCCGGAATTACAGCCGCTCCCGATACAACGCTAATGAACGCCGCCGATTGTATAGCGGCTAAGGGCACGACGGAAGGGTACGCCACGACGATCATCAACGGCGTACAGTATTACAATGTTCCTCATTACGGCGGACTTTTCTATTATCTCTATCAGGGCGTTAAGCTCGGTATCTATCCGCCACTTATCTTCCTCGGCGTAGGAGCCATGACCGATTTCGGTCCGCTTATCGCCAATCCCAAGAGCTTTATCCTCGGCGCAGCCGCTCAGATCGGTATCTTCATTACCTTTATCGGAGCGATCTTCCTCGGTTTTACTGACGCTCAGTCAGGCGCTATCGGTATCATCGGAGGCGCTGACGGTCCTACGGCTATTTATGTTACAACCAAGCTCGCTCCCGAATTACTCGGCTCAATCGCAATCGCGGCGTACTCATATATGGCGCTTGTTCCGATTATCCAGCCGCCTATAATGAGAGCTCTCACAACTAAGAAAGAGCGTTCTGTTGTTATGGAACAGCTTCGTCCCGTATCAAAGCTCGAAAAAATCATTTTCCCGATCGTAATCGTAGTAGTTATCTCGATTCTCCTGCCCGACGCGGCGCCGCTTGTAGGTATGCTGATGTTCGGTAATCTCCTCAAAGAGAGCGGAGTTTGCGACAGGCTTTCAAAAACAGCTCAGAACGAGCTTATGAATATTATCACGATTTTCCTCGGAACTACTGTAGGAGCTACCGCCACAGGCGTAAACTTCCTGTCCTTCAATACCCTGAAGATCATCGCTCTCGGACTCATCGCCTTTATGATGGGTTCAGCGTGCGGCGTACTGTTCGGAAAGGTTATGTATAAGTTAACGGGCGGCAAGGTTAATCCGCTTATCGGATCAGCCGGTGTATCAGCCGTTCCAATGGCGGCGCGTGTATCTCAGAGGGTAGGCCAGGAGGAGAATCCCGGAAACTTCCTGCTTATGCACGCTATGGGACCGAACGTCGCGGGCGTTATCGGTTCAGCCGTAGCAGCGGGCGTTCTGCTCAATGTATTAAGATAAAATCGCTTAAAAAGACCGCTTTTTGCGGTCTTTTTCTTTAGTGACATTATTTTCATCTTTAAATTTCTAATTTAGAAATATAAATTTGTACATTTAGTATATAATTCATATTAGTTTGTTAAATTTAATATTATTTTGGGAGGGTATATAATGCCAAAAGACCTAACTCCTCAAAAAATAATTGGTATGCTCCTGCGTCACATCAAGCTGATTCTTCTCATTTCAGCCCTTGTGACATTGATTTCATACGGTTATTCGAGTTTCTTTATAACTCCGGTTTACTCAACCTCATCGCTCATTCTTATCCACAACTATAACGAGGAAGTAACCACAAAAGCTACAACCTATTACAACGAATCCAGAGGTCGTGTATCTGTAAGCGATATCAGCCTTTCAAGTACACTCGCCGGCAGCTGTGTAATTCTTTTCTCCAATATGCCGGATATGACTTCTCTTATGTCAGGCGCGACTGTTACCTTTGAGCAGGTCGAGGAATCTCCGTTTATCAGGATCAACGCTTCCTCGTCAAACCCGCAGGTAGCCGCTAATGTATGTAACCAGCTTGCAGAGCAGGCTCCCAAGTGCTTCCGCGATCAGTACGGTGAGGGCAACGGTAAGGTTACTATCATCACAAGCGCCGCCGCTCCGACAACTCCCGTTTCACCTAACGTTAACCAGAATACTCTCTACGGTCTTGCGATCGGCGCGATTTTAGGAATCCTTCTCGCGTTCTTCCTTGAGATTATCGACACAACTCTCAAGCCGGGTGATGACCTTGCCAAGCTGTACGGTATCCCTGTATTCGCTGAGATCGTTGACTTTGAGAAGGAAGGGTAAGGTGATTCTATGAAGATTAAAATGCCCGGACAGAAGTTCAAGGAGAAAAAAGCAATAGAACAGCCCGATAAGAAAAAGGGCGGTAAGAAAAAAGACAGTAAAAACGTCTTAAGTGAAAAAAGTAAATTCGCCATTGTTGAGGCGTATAAATCCGCAAGAACAAATATTATGTTCTCGCTTTCAGCTACCGATAAAAAGGCTTTCGCCATCACATCCTACTCCAAGGGCGACGGTAAAAGTACGGTAGCCGCCAACCTCGCGATCTCATTCTCAAAGATGGGCAAGAAGGTTATCCTCATTGACTGCGACCTTCGCCGTCCCAACCTTCACAACATCCTTAAGCTTGAGAATAAAGCGGGTTTCTCCGATATGGTAGGCCGAATGGTCGTATTCGATGATGTTGTACACCGTGACGTACTTCCTTGTCTCGATGTACTCACATCAGGTACGATCCCTCCCAACCCGTCAGAGCTTATCTGTTCTCCCGAGGTTGTACGCTTTGTCGAAAGACTCAACCGTGAGTACGATTATATAATCTTCGACTCGCCACCCGTAGGCGTAGTCGCGGACGCGCTTCTGCTAAAGGATTATATCGCCGGTTATCTCCTCGTTACAAGAGAGAGAAAGACTACCCACGGCGATATTGAGCGACTTTTGCAGAATATCAAGCTCACCGACTCCAAGCCGCTCGGCTTTATCCGCGTAGGTGTTACCCACGAGGGCAAGAGGGGCAGAAGAGGATACTACTATTACTACTACTATCAGTATTATTAATGCTCAGATTTATTGCCGCCGGCTTATGCCGGCGGTTTTCTTTTTGATATGTATAAAAAAATCACCACTAACACAGCCTTACATAATATAAATTTGTGTAATATTACGTTTTACGCAAGTTAGACTCAAAAAACTTGCATTTTTATCCGATTTATTGTAATATATACGAGGAAAATATTCATATTTGAATGAATTGTGTTAAGGAGTAATCATTATGAATTATTTTAACAGCTCATTATACGAGCTAAAAAAAGAGTTTAATGAGCTTGTAAAGCGTTACAAACAGTATAAAGCGATGGGCTTATCGCTCAATATGGCGCGCGGAAAGCCCGCTCCCGAGCAGCTTGATCTCTCAATGAAGATGCTTGATGTCGTAAACAGCAGTGACGACTGCCTTTCCGAGTACGGTCTTGACTGCAGAAACTACGGCGAGATGGAGGGCATCAAGGAGTGCCGCAATCTGTTCGCGAATATCCTTGAGACTGAGCCCGAGAACGTCTTTGTAGGCGGCAACTCCAGCCTTAATATGATGTTCGACACAATCTCCTGCTTTATGACATCTCCTATATATGAGGATACACAGCCCTGGCTCAACGTTACAGAGAGAAAATTCCTCTGTCCCGTTCCGGGATATGACCGTCATTTCGGCATTACAGGTTATTTCGCCTTCAAAATGATTCCCGTTCCGATGAATGAGGACGGCCCCGATATGGATATCGTCGAGAAGCTCATAGCCGAGGATGATACGATCAAGGGTATCTGGTGTGTTCCCAAGTATTCAAACCCCACGGGTATCACTTATTCCGACGAGGTTGTACGCCGTTTCGCGAATTTAAAGCCCGCGGCTAAGGATTTCCGCATTATGTGGGATAACGCTTACGCTGTTCATGACATCAACGATACTCCCGACAAGCTTCTCAGACTTCTTGACGAGTGTAAAAAGGCGGGTAACGAGGACTTACCGATAGTTTTCTGCTCGACCTCAAAGATCACATTCTCAGGAGCTGGAGTCGCCGCTTTGTCAGCAGCTCCGCATAATATGGAGGTTCTCAGGAACAAATACAACTTCCAGACTATCGGCTACGATAAAATCAATCAGCTCCGTCATGTACGCTTCTTCGGCGACTATAACGGACTTCTCGAGCATATGCAGAAGCATAAGGCTATTCTCGGACCTAAGTTTGACGTTGTTCTCTCAAAGCTCAGCGAAAACTTCTCCGACAACCAAATCGCAACATGGACTAAGCCGAACGGCGGCTACTTTGTAAGCGTTAACGTATACAAGGGAACTGCAAAGAGGGTAGTACACCTGTGCAAAAATGCAGGCGTTGTTCTCACAGGCGCGGGAGCAACTTATCCTTACGGCGTAGACCCCGACGACAGCAACATCAGAATCGCTCCGTCGTACCCCTCGGTAGAGGAATTGAAGCAGGCTATGGACATTTTCTGCCTCTCCGCGAGAATCGCAGCTCTCGAAAAATTAATCTAAACTTCAATATTTAGCATTATTTAGCTTATTTTTGTGTTTTTTTAAACTAAATATTCGATATAATATTGACTTTTCATTGAAAAAACCTTATAATAACTCTGTTACGTCTGTACATATGTAAACGTAGCAGAGTTTTTTTCTGCGTATATGTACAGCTGAGAAAACATTTGGAGGTCCATGGCATGAAAAGAATCCCAAAGATTTTGTTTTTCATCGTTGCCATACTTATCCTTGCTTTCTCCTTCACTTCGATATTCGGAGTAACCTATTACGTAGGTGATAACAAGGAGACTGTAGTCAAGGGTATTACTGACATTCGATGGGGCACAGACATCAGGGGCGGCGTTGAGGCTACATTTGAGCCCGCAAACGATTATAACGCAACTGATGAGCAGTTAGAGGCTGCTAAATCTATCATTGAAGTTCGTATGGTAAGCTCAGGAATTACCGACTACGAGCTTTACGCTGATAACAACACAGACCGTATCATCGTTCGTTTCCCCTGGAAAGAGGACGAAAAGGATTTCGACGTAGAGAAGGCTATCGAGGAAATCAGCTCAACTGCTGAGCTTACCTTCCGTCCCGGCAACAGCTACGCGAAAACCTCAATCGGTTCCGACGGTGAGTACGTTTATCAGACTCCGACAGGCGACACAGAGACTGTCCTGATGGACGGTTCCGCGGTTAAGAAGGCTCAGGCGGGTATCGACTCCA
This sequence comes from uncultured Ruminococcus sp., assembly GCA_902773035.1. Taxonomy (GTDB): domain Bacteria; phylum Bacillota; class Clostridia; order Oscillospirales; family Acutalibacteraceae; genus Ruminococcoides. The sequence goes on from CACYDB010000007.1 coordinate 13,560, forward strand.
GCGCTCAGAGCTCAAACAACAAGTCAAACTACGTTGTTTCTCTTGAGCTCAACGACGAAGGCGCCAAGACATTCGCCGACATCACAGAGAAGTACACCAGTCAGGTTGTATCTATCTGGATGGATGACGTAATGCTTTCCGCTCCTACGATTCAGGAGAAGATTTCCGGCGGTAAGGCTCAGATCTCCGGCGACTTTACAGCTGAAGAGGCTACAAAGCTTGCCGACCGTATCAACGCCGGCGCGCTTCCGTTCAAGCTTGAGACTGTAACCTACGGTTCAATCTCCGCTTCACTCGGTGAGAACTCTCTCGTAGCTATGGGTTACGCGGGAATTATCGCGTTCTGCCTTATCATCGTATTTATGATCTTTATGTACCGCTTACCCGGCTTTATCGCTTGCATCGCGCTTACAGGTCAGATGGGTATTACTATCGCGGCTATCTCGGGTTACTTCCCGGTATTCAATTCCTTCACAATGACGCTTCCCGGTATCGCGGGTCTTATCCTTTCAATCGGTATGGGTGTTGACGCGAACGTTATCACATCCGAGCGTATCATTGAGGAAATGCGTTCCGGTCGTACTCTCGACGGCGCTCTCGACAGAGGTACAAAGAGCTCACTTACCGCTATCATCGACGGTAATATGACAATCGTAATTGTCGCTTTAATTCTCCTTCTTGTATTTGGTCCGTTCAACGTTCTTTCGTTCATCTTCGGTCAGTCTACAACAGGTACGATCTACTCGTTCGGTTATACACTTCTCATGGGTGTTATTTCCAACTTCATTATGGGCGTAGGCCTCAGCCGTGTAATGCTCAGAGCTGTAGCAGGCTACAAGTGGGCTCGCCACAAGTGGTTGTTTGGAGGTGCTAAGGATGGCAAATAAGATTACTAAGCAGTCTTATGAGGAGAAGCTCCTCGTAAGAGGCAAAAAGGCAAAGGGCTTTTACGAGCACAGAAAAGTTTTCTTCGTAATTTCTCTCGCTATTATCCTTATCGGTATTGTCTGTAACTTTATCTTTGGCACAACTCTTGACATCCAGTTCTCCGGTGGTTCTATGATCAAGTACAGCTACACCGGAAAGCTCAATGACAAAGAGCTCAAGACACTTGTTCAGAACAAAACTCCTGACGATGTAGTTACATTCTCGGATTCTCAGGACCTTGTTAATAATAAGAATATTCTTACGGTTCAGTTCTCAGGTACTGACACTATCTCTACAGATTTACAGAAATCCATCACAACAAGCATTCAGGAGAAATTCCCCGACAACAACTTCAAGCTTGAGCAGTCAAGCTCGGTTGACGCGACAATGGGCTTCAGCTTCCTGCTTAAGTGTATCGCCGCTGTTGCTCTCGCGGGCGTTCTGATGGTACTTTATGTAACAATTCGATTCAAGAAGATCGGCGGTCTTTCAGCCGGTGTATTCGGTCTTGTCGCGTTGTTCCATGACCTTGCTATCATCTACTTCTTCTATGTTATCTTCCGTATGCCGATCGACTCGAGCTTTATGGCGGTTGCGCTTATGCTCCTCGGTTACTCACTGAACGATACCGTTGTAGTTTACGACCGTGTTCGTGAGGAGAGAAAGAACCTAGGCTACAAGGCTGACATCAAGGATATATTCAACGTTGCTTCAACAAAGGTTATGCGCCGTACAATCATCACATCAATCACAACGATCGCGGCTGTAACTACTGTTTATGTAACAGCTATCTTCTTTAACCTTGACTCTGTTAAGGCTTTTGCGCTTCCTATGATCGTAGGTCTTGTATCAGGTTGTTATTCATCACTCTGTATCGCAGGTCCTCTCTGGGTTTCGTGGAAAAAGAGAAGCAAGGAAGAAAAATAAAACTATTAAAGGACTGCTTCGGCAGTCCTTTTCTTTATCCTTATAGAATATTTCTGAAACTAAGTTGCTCGCGAGCTTTAAGTATCGTGAGCATTTTTATTACCTCTTTTGAAGTCGCTAGATAATTCGTCTTATCTCTCTGCTTTATATATTCGCCCATAACCGCGAGCTTGCAGTTGATTTTTTCCAAATCATCGTGCCTGTAGTAGCAGTATACAACATTTGACGTATTCTCAATAAACTCCCTGTCCATTCTTTCACAAATATCATACGCCCTTTTATATTCACCCTGTGTTACATTCTTATCAATAATTTCAAGCTCATTTAGCCTGTTATCAACTCTCGCGCTTATGTCATAAACCTCAACGGCTCCCGTGATTATACCGACAACAAAAAGCGCCAGCGCTATATAAATCCTCTTCATTTTACCTTATCTATAATTTTATATTCTCCCTTTTTATTGTATGTCATAATAAAAACATCCCGCGGCACAGTATTCCGCTTGCTCAATATTCTCTTTATTTCCTTCTCGCTCGTACCGCACAGGCTGATCGAGTTTGACAAGAATTCACCGTCGCTGATTACCACCGTTTCAAGCCCCGTATCGTCGATTGTAAGATTCATATCCTCAGCCGTGGGGTTACGCTTCCCGGGCTTTTGAAGAACACTCAGCTTACCATTTGTTTCCGCTATACAGTATTCAACATCCTCAATCGAAAAAACACCAAGTTGCCTTAATTGAACGCATAAATCTTCAATCGTGATTCTCAGCGACCGCATTTTATCCTGTTTAAGCTCACCGTTTTCAATTACGACCACGGGATTTCCGCAAATGATCCGCCTGAATCTTGAACTCTTCATCATAAAAACACTGACGATTATCTCCATCGAAACCAGAATCAACGTCGGTATGATCCCCGACAGCATCGGCTTATCATTACTTTCCATCGGCAGAGAAGCTATATCCGCTATCAACAGCGTAATCACAAGCTCCGACGGTTGCAAATCGCTTATCTGCCGTTTTCCCATAAGCCTCACGCTGAACACAACGAAAATATAAAGTATTACAGTTCTGATTATAGTAATAAGCATTATACCACCATATTTAATATTAGCCCGAAACTCTGAATAATACACGCCCAATGGCAAAAATTAAATCAGGTGATAAAATGTATACTTTATTAAAGGATAATCTTGATTATCTCAAAAACCTTACAGGCGGTTCAGCCGACTTTACAGTCAGAGAGCTGACTCTCAGCAATAACGCGGAAATCGCGATTATTACAACCGAGGGAATGAGCGATAAGGAGAGCTTGACGCTTTCCGTGATTAATCCTCTGCTCAGCCACAGCTACAGCAAAACAAAAACAGAGCTCTTTGATTATATTTTCAACAACGTAATCAGCAACGCCGAGGTCTCCGAGGTTACTTCCTTTGACGACGTATTGACTCTCTCGATGTCAGGCTTCGCGATACTGGCTGTAGACGGATGTAATAAAATGCTCTCAATAGGCGTTCAGGGCTACTCTCACCGCGGAATCACCGAGCCTGAAAGCGAGCTCGTTCAGCGCGGAAGCCGCGAGGGTTTTACGGAGGCGCTGCGAGTAAATATGACGCTAATCAGACGTAGAATGAAGAATCCCTCACTGGTCTTTGAAACCTCAACCGTCGGCAGCGAGTCAAATACTGAAATTTGCGTTTGCTATTTAAAGGATAAAGCCACGCCGAAGTCCGTCAACGAAGTTAAAAGCCGCCTAAAAGCCTGCGATCTAAAGGTGCTCCTCGGAAGCGGATACCTTGTTCCGTATCTCGAGGACAGCGGAAAGAATGAGATTTTCACAGGAGTCGGCATAACCGAACGACCTGACACTCTCTGCGGAAAGCTGATAGAGGGGAGAATAGGCATAATTGTTGACGGCACACCGTCCGTACTGGTAATCCCGCATCTGTTCGTTGAGAATTTCCAGTCGATTGACGATTATTCCAACCGTCCGTATTTCGCGACAATTACGCGAATACTAAAATACTTTTCTTACCTTGTATCCGTACTCTTCCCGGGAATGTATATCGCGCTCGTGACCTTTCATCCCGAATATTTCCCGTCCGTACTCCTGAAAAATATTACCGAGTCAATCGACCATACACCCCTGCCGCCCTTACTGGAGGTCTTGATGATCGACTTTATCTATGAAATTATGCGTGAAGCGGGCTTACGACTTCCCAAGGTTCTCGGTCACGCCGTTAGTATTGTCGGAGCGCTCGTAATAGGCGACTGCGCGATTACCGCGGGACTGATTGGCGCGCCGACTCTTATGGCTGTAGCGGTCGCGGCGATTTGCAGTTATGTAATACCCGATTTGTATCCGCAGATAACAGTGCTGAGACTTTCATTTATCATTATAGGAGGAATCCTCGGAGTGTGGGGAATAGTTATGCTCTCAGCCGTAGCGCTGATATTTATGTGCTCAAAATCCACCCTCGGTGTAATCTTTGTAACTCCCGTTACTCCTTTCTCAAAAAAGAATATGCGTGACGTATTTGTCAGACTCGGCTGGAAGAAGTTGTCAAAATATAATATGAACGTCCAGAACCTAAAGGGAGGCAGTGTATATGAAGAATAACCGTGTTACCGTCACTCAGTTCTGGGTAAGTATGCTCATATGCTCCCTCTATGCGATCCTGTTCTGTAGCAAAACACCTTCCGTATGGAGCTTTTTACTCACCGCAATTGCCGTATTATTCAACATTTACACATTTAATTATTATAACGGCAAGTCCTCTGCGATTTTAAGAATAATCACAGCGGTGTATTTCACGGTTATAATCATTATATCCGTCGTAAGATTCAACGAATATATGTACAAGGCGCTCGGATACGGACCGTACTGGCTTATTACGATTATAATGCTCGCGTTTGTATTCTTCTGTACAGTCAAGGGCTTGGAGCCTGTCGCGAGAGCGGCGGGTATTATAATCTTCTTTATACTCGCGGCGCTGATTTATATTTTTGTATGCTGCTATAACTTTACCGCGTTTACTGTAAGCGCTGAGTTAAGCTTCAATTTCTATTATCCCTTGATTTTACTTTTCCCGTCAGCCTGCTATATCCGTTTCAAAGACAATATAATTCCTCACAAGAATTATATGCGCTTGATATATGCCGCTATAACTCTTTCTGTTATGGCGTATTTTATGTGTTTATCCGCGGGACAGGCGGGGGAGTTCCCTTTTCAGATAATCCCCGAGCGAGCGTATATAGACGTTTTCCGCGGAGCAGACTGTATGCTTCTTGAGATCCTGACAGTCGCGGGCTTGTATATAGCGGCAATCGTAATTATCGCGCTTTTCGGCAAATGTAAGAAAAAATATACTCCAAAGCTTTTATATCTCGCTTTGATATACTTTATATCGCTGATTTGTCTGTATATCAACGCCGTAAAAGCAGTACTTTGCGATAATATCTTTATCATTTCCGTCATAGTTATATTTGTGTCGACTGTAACATTTGAGATTATTAAATCGAAGATGAATAAAAATTCATAATCTGAAAACTTTTTGCTCAAATTATCTTTTCAAATTGGTAATTATGTAGTATAATATACTCTGTATAGTGTGCACGTATGTCAAATCAATAATTATAACAATTGACAACGTGAAATATTACCACAAAGGCGGGGTAAATATGTCTCAAGGTTTTACAGTATCGCTCAAAAAGATTATCGACCATCTGTCGCTTAATCCTCTTTATATGCCCTCGGATCCCGAGGAGATTATGATAAGCAACAGCGACATCAGCCGTCCGGGCTTACAGCTTACGGGTTACTTTGATTTCTTTGATAAAACGCGTATTATGGTTTTCGGCAATACCGAGTTCTCATACCTCTCGAGATTCGGCGTCGAACAGCAGCAGCACGTTATCAACAGCATCTTCCAGTTCGGACCTCCCGCTGTAATTCTGTGCAGAAACTATGAGCTTACAGACGCTATGATGCGATGCGCTACCGAGTACAGTATTCCGATTCTGCAATCGTCCGAGAATACCTCGATCGTTACCGCGGGAATAGTTACCTTCCTTTCCTCAGAGCTCGCTCCCAGAATCACTCGTCACGGAGTTCTGGTCGAGGTATACGGCGAGGGTTGTCTTATCATCGGCGACAGCGGCGTAGGTAAGAGTGAAACGGCGATTGAGCTTATCAAGCGTGGTCATCGCCTTATTGCCGATGACGCGGTTGAAATCAGGAAAATCAACAATACCACTCTGATCGGTCAGTCGCCTCAGAACATCAGGCACTTTGTAGAGCTCAGAGGCGTGGGCATTATTAACGCGAGAAATCTTTTCGGTATGGGCTCGATAAAGCTCAGTGAGAAGATCGATATGGTAATTAACCTTGAGTTATGGGACGGCAAGAAGGTCTATGAGCGAATGGGACTTGAAAACGAGTACATAAGCATACTCGGCGTTCAGGTGCCGATTATGACGATCCCCGTAAAACCGGGCCGTAACCTTTCCAATATTATCGAGGTTGCCGCTATGAACAACAGACAGAAGAAAATGGGTTATAACGCTGCCAAGGAGCTTCTTTCAAATCTCGGTATGTCCTACGATGTAGATGAAAGCAGCGGAAAAACAAACATAGGCTGGGAGTGATACATAATGAGAATCGTAGCGGATACCCATACCCATACCATTGCGTCAACCCATGCC
>CACYDB010000008.1 GCA_902773035.1 uncultured Ruminococcus sp.
CAGCTCGTCAACGATACCGATGAAGTCCTCGAGCGGACCGTCGATAATACGAACCGTATCCCCTACCTTGTAGTTAACCTCAACTACACGGCTTTCAACTCCGAGTCTGTATACCTCCTCGTCTGTGAGAGGGACAGGCTTGGATGAGGGACCGACAAATCCCGTACATCCGCGGATATTGCGGACAACATACCAGGTCTCGTCGGTATAAATCATTTTTACAAAAACGTAGCTCGGGAATATCTTGTGCTCGACTTCCTTGATCTTGCCGTCGTTATTCTCGGTTACGATTTCGGTTGGAACTTTTACTTCCACAATCATATCCTGAAGTCCGCGGTTTTCAACCGTAGTCATCAGATCGTTGGCTACTTTGTTTTCGTAGCCGGAATAGGTATGAACAACATACCATTTAAGCGTTCCGTCTGCCATTTGCTCTCGTCCTTTCGATTAGTAATGAAAAGAATTGAGCATCAAGTAGATGCGGTATTCATTACAAGTCCGAGCAGAGCGTAAAGACCTCTGTCCAGAGCGAAAATGAACAAGCCCGCGACAATAATAACTACGAGTATAACGAAGAAGTTGCGTGTAGCTGTCTTGGGGTTAGTCCAGGTGATCTTTTTGATCTCACCCTTGCACTCGCGAAGGTAACTCCAAACGCGTTTAAAAACGTTCTGCTTTTTGGCGTTCTTTTTGGCAGGCTTCGCTGTTGCTTTCGCAGTCTTAGCATTCTTGTCAGCCATTATTTACCTCCGTTATTTTGTCTCTTTGTGAACAGTGTGCTTTCTACAGAACCTGCAATACTTGTTCATCTGAAGTCTGTCAGGGCTGTTCTTCTTGTTCTTCATTGTGTTGTAGTTACGCTGTTTACATTCTGTACAAGCCAAAGTTATTTTAACTCTCATGACGGCACCTCCCGTATTATTTACTAAACCTTGTTTAGTAGTAGGAATAAAATTAGCCTCCCTCAAAGGCGCTGATTTTTCTCCCGCAGCACACAGCAGGACGCAAAAAAATAAGCCCCTTATACGAGGTAACAATATGTTACCATATAAAGAGCTTAAAGTCAAGTGTTTTTCTGCTGTTTTTTAAATAATATCCTTAAAAAACGTCATTTTGTAATATTTACTGCTTTGCCTGGAGTCTCTGAACCATTGAGGTTTTCTTTTTCTTGGGCTTTTCGGGCTTTACCTTCTTGCCCTTGAACTTGAGCGCCGCCTTTGAAGCCTTCTTGAGATCGTCGTCGAGGAACTCGGCTACGCTCTCGTACTTATCGTCGGGAACAGAGTTTAAGATTACGATAGTTATGATCGAGCGTGTATCGGCGTCGCCGTTGGCGTACTGAGTATTGAGAAGCTGACAGAGCTTTTCGATATCCTTCTTATTACCGGAGGCTACAACGTTGTTGAACTTGGGAACAACGCTTGCTCTGAAAAAGGTTACGGAACGGAAGGGATAGTAGCAATCCTCCTCGTTCTTGATTTCATCCTTGAGCTCGGGAAAATAAGTTACGAAACGCTTTGAGAGGAACAGCGGATCGGCGTTGCCCTCATCATCGCCCTTCTTCTTCTTTTTCTTTGTGGTTTTGAGACGCTTTACGGCTGTGGCGCCTGAGCAGTTCTCAACAAAGTCGTTGGCGATAGAATCGGCTTCCTTCTGAGTATCGTTGTCGGGATCGAACATCCATGTCGCGAGCACACGCCAGTTATTGTCGGGACCGTCCTCGGTCATAGCGCAGTGGCGCATAACCATATGCTGCTTATCAATAAAATAGACAACTGAGTACGCGCTGTTCTCGGAAGTATAGAGAGAAACGAGCTCGTTGTCATTTCCGCTTATCTTCTGCTTTGTAAAGCCCTGAGGCTTTAAGGTTTCCTCAACCTTTTCGCAGATACCGTTGAATACAACTTTTATATCCAAAATAATCATTCCTTTTTACGTAGATACAGACATTATACAATTATTATATCTATTTGTCAAACAAAAGCTTACTTCTTCCCCTTCTTTTTACGGGAATACTTTTTGTACTTGTTCTTCCTGTTATAATCCTTTTGCGGTTTAAAATCCTTTGGCGCGGTGACAAGACAGTTTTTGCCGTTTCCTGCGAGGTTCAGCCTGCCCGTCCTTTTTAGAGCCTTCAGCACAAGGTCGCGGTTTTTCGGTATGAAATACTGCATCAGCGCGCGCTGCATAGCCTTCTCGTCGGGAGATCTCGGAACATAGACCTCCTCGAGCGTGTACGGGTCAAGCCCCGTGTAAAACATCGCGGTCGAGATCGTCGCGGGAGTCGGATAAAAATCCTGAACCTGCTCGGGATGGATTTTCTCTTTTTTGAGGAACACCGCCAGATCCACCGCGTCATTGAGAGTACAGCCCGGGTGGGAGCTCATAAGGTAAGGAACTATGTACTGCTCCTTTCCCGCCTGCTTTGTGGCGGCGTAAAACTTTTCGGAGAATATTTTATACGCTTCAATATGCGGCTTGCCCATTTTATCAAGCACCGCCTGCGAGCAGTGCTCGGGAGCTACGCGAAGCTGTCCGCTGACGTGATACCTGACGAGCTCGTCAAGAAATTCTCCGCTCCCGTCGGCGAGAAAATAATCATATCGGATACCGCTGCGAATAAATACGCGCTTGATCCCGTCGAGCTTTCTCAGCTTCCTTAATAAATGTATATAGTCGCTGTGATCGGCATTGAGATTTTTGCAGGGCTCGGGAGCGAGACATTTCCTGTTTTTGCAAAGCCCGTGCTCCCTCTGAAAATCGCAGGAAGGTATGCGGAAATTCGCCGTAGGTCCTCCGACGTCGCTGATGTAGCCCTTGAATCGCGGATTCTTAGTAAAGCTCTTCGCTTCCTCGATTACGCTCTCCTCACTCCTGACGGTAACGGCTCTGCCCTGATGGAAAGCCAGAGAACAGAAGTTGCACGCTCCGAAGCAACCTCGGTTGTGAGTGATCGAAAACTCTACCTCCGAAATCCGGGGAACTCCGCCGAGCTCCTCATAGCAGGGCGGATAATAACGCTCGTACGGCAGAGAGTAAACCCAATCGAGCTGCTCTGTGTTCAGCGGAGGCATCGGCGGATTCTGAACAAGAATGTATTTGCCGTGGCGCTGAATCATCTTTCGTCCGCGAACGGCGTCAGCTTCCTCGAGCTCCTTTCTCGCGGCGACGGCGTAGTCGCGCTTACTCTCGCTGACGCGCTCGAAGCTCGGCAAATCGACGACCGACTCGGGTACGTAATCCTTAGTGGCGATTTTGTAGCAGATACCGCGAATATCGCGCAGCGCTTCAAGCGGCAGACCCTTGTTGAGCCTGTCGGCGATCTCTATTGTTTGCAGCTCGCCCATTCCGTAAGAAAGAATGTCGGCTTTACTGTCAAAAAGCACAGAGGGCATAACCCTGTCAAGCCAGTAGTCATAGTGCGCGAAGCGTCTGAGCGAAGCTTCAAGTCCGCCGATGATCACGGGAGAGTCGGGGTAAAGTCTTTTTATTATATTGGAATACACGGTTACTGCGCGGTCGGGACGCTTACCCGATTTACCTCCTGCGGTATAGGCGTCGTCGGAACGCTTACGCTTGGCGACGGTGTAATGCGCGACCATACTGTCGATATTGCCCGCGCTGACAAAGAACGCCAGTCTCGGCTTACCGAACTGAGTAAAATCTCTGTCGGACTTCCAGTCGGGCTGAGCGAGGAAGGCTACCCTGTAGCCCTTCGCCTCCAGCACACGCGTGATAATAGCCGCGCCGAAGGACGGGTGGTCAACATAGCTGTCGCCGCACACGTAGACAAAGTCCACGTAATCCCATCCGCGTTCCTTAACCTCTTTAATTGTCATAGGTAGATATGACATAGTTTTTCCCCTATATAAAACCGGTACCCCTTATATAAAAGGGGTACATTTTCGATTAATTACTCGTTACCGAGATTATTGCTTCTCTCCAGCCACTCGCTGTAGGTCATAATAACCTCACGCGGCTTTGAGCCCTGATGAGGTCCTACAATTCCGAGCTGTTCCATATCGTCGATCATCCGTCCGGCTCTGGCGTAGCCAACCTTCATCCTGCGCTGGAGCATTGAGGTGGAAGCCTGTCCCGCCTCAATAACGATCTTGATAGCCTCTTCCATTTTGCTGTCAACGTCAACTCCGTCGGAATCGCCCGAGGATTTTTCGCCGTTGAGCTCCTCGGCGGCTATGCGCTTGATCTTCTCCTCGATCTCCTCGTTATACTGAGCGGAGTAGGATTTCTTGACATAGCTTGTTACGGCGCCGATTTCCTCCTCGGTCGCGTAACAGCCCTGAACTCTGGTCGGAGTAGGCGCTCCAACAGGCATATAGAGCATATCGCCTCGTCCGATAAGCTTCTCCGCGCCGCCGGTGTCGAGAATGATTCTCGAGTCCATATTGGAGCCTACCTTCAGCGCGATACGGCTCGGAACGTTCGACTTGATAAGACCCGTGATGACATTCGCGGTCGGTCGCTGGGTAGCGATAACAAGGTGCATACCCGCGGCTCTGGCGAGCTGAGCGAGACGGACGATACTGTCCTCGACCTCGCTGGGAGCCGTCATCATAAGGTCGGCGAGCTCGTCTATAGCGATAACGATTCGCGGAAGCTTTTCGCACGCTACGGGAAGGCCGTTGATTTCAAGCTTAGGCTGAACCATTTCGCCGTTTTCATCCTCATAGGGCGGATTGTCAGCCATATATTCAAGGTTGGACTCGATAAGCTTGTTGTAGCCCTCGATGTCCTTGCAGTCAAACTCGGCGAAGCGCTTATATCTGTCCTGCATTTCCGATACCGCCCAAGCCAGAGTACCCGCCGCCTTTTTAGCGTCGGAAACAACAGGCACAAGCAGGTGAGGTACGCCCTTGTACTTTGAGAACTCAACCATTTTGGGATCTATAAGCACAAGCTTTACCTCGTCGGGATTAGCCTTGAAAAGAATACTGATAAGCAGTGAGTTTACGCAGACGGATTTACCCGAGCCCGTAGTACCCGCGATAAGCAGGTGAGGGAGCTTTGCGATATCCGTGGTAATGATGTTGCCCGCGATATCCCTGCCCAGAACGCAGGTGAGCTTACTCTTGCTGTTCTCAAACTCATCCGAGTCAATGAGCTCGCGGATGCTTACCATACTTACGATCTTATTAGGAACCTCGATTCCGACAGCCGCCTTGCCCGGAATCGGAGCCTCAATACGTATGCCGTTAGCGGCAAGATTAAGGGCGATATCGTCGGAGAGGTTTGTAATTTTATTGATTTTTACGCCCGGCGCGGGATGGAGCTCATAACGCGTAACGGAAGGTCCGCGCGAGATATGAGTGATAGTCGCCCCTACGCCGAAGCTCTCGAGAGTGGAGATAAGCTTCTGAGCGTTGGCGCGCATTTCCTCGTCGCCGTCTACGCCTGAGTTATCGGCGATTTTAAGAAGTCCAACGGGCGGATACTTGTACTCGCCGCGCTGAGTTGTATCAGTTTCAGCTGATTTCTGAGCCGCCTTTTTACGAGGCTTGTTCTTAAAGGAAACGATCTCAGGCTCCGAGGAGTCCTCGGTATAGTCCATCTTGGCGGCGTTGACCGCCGCGGTAAAGTCGGTTTTTTCCTTCTTAGGAGTCGGCTTGCGGTCGTCGCCGATGTCAATGTCTATACTGCTTCTCCTGCGGGGAGGCTTTTTCTTTTTCTTCTTTGAGCTTGAATCCAGCGGAATGTCGATCTCGCCGTCAAAGCTCTTGCCCGTGTAATCCGTGATTTCGTAACCGCCCGCGTTATTATCGCCGCCGTCGTCATATTCACGCCTTCTGCGGCGGTATTCTTCCGTACGCTCGTAAACGTCCGTAACGCCTTTTCCAACGCGCTTAGCCGCTCTGCCGATATCGTTGAGCGACACCTTGAAGATAATCAAAATCAAGGCGATAAGCACAACAAATACCACGCATACTGCCGCGACCTGACCGAAGGCGATAAGGATCGGATAACCGATAATTCCGCTGAACAAGCCTCCGCCCGCCGCGAAATATGAATCTGCGTTGAAGCCGTCCGCGAACAGATTGCTCATAGCGCGGAAGAAATTTCCGTCGAGATAATGACGGCTGTCGGGACTCAACAGATAAACCGCGCTTTCAGCGAGTAAAACAATAAGCGCGCAGGTTAGAACCTTTGTCTTGAAATGCGCGATGTTTTTCTCGATCGCGGTTATAAAGGCGAGGTACGCGAAAACGATCGGCATAAGTATGATACATACGCCGAAAAGTCCGTAAAACACGCCGCGGATAAAGGACCATACGCTCGCGCCCTGAACGATCACGATAACCATCGAGAGTATCGCCGCCGCGGCGTAGATAATCGCCTCTACCCTGTAATTACGCTGTCGCGGCTCCCTGACCTTAGCCTTGGAGCTTTTAGCGGGAGCCTTTGAGCGCGTATTTTTTTTACCCTTTGAAGCAGGTTTCTTTTTCGTATTAGCCAATTTTTCACTTCCAAATTTTCAGCAATGTGTTAAACAAAGCTTACAAATGAACCCGTTGTCATTTCATATACGCTTATAATAGTTACCGTGACACCGACAAGGAAGGTGTAGATTACAAAAACAATCATCTTATCGGTCTTTAAGAGCCACTTGAACAGCCAGATCGCCAAGTAGCCGACAATCGCCGCCGCGAGTACGCCGCAGGCTACGGCTATGAGCGTTTCGCTGTTGATTGCAGATGTATCGACATCCTTGATTTCAAGAATTGCCGCCGCGATGATAGACGGTATTCCGAGGATAAAGGTGTAATCGAGAGCCGCCTGCTTGTTGATTCCGCGCATCTCGCCGACCGCGAGAGTTGTACCTGAGCGTGAAAGTCCGGGGAACAGCGCCGCGAAGCACTGACCGATACCTACGACAATCGCGTCCAGAATACCGTAACGCGTTCTGCCGTTGCCCTCATACTCGTCACTCGTATCCTTGAAGCGCTTACCCTTTGCGGCGCGCTTATTGCAGATATTACCGATAAGCAGAAGCATACTTGTCATAATGAGCGAGAAGCCCACAACGATAAAATACTTGCTTTCCGCGAACATATCAGCCAGATCCTTGACCTTCATATCCGTACCGGGAATCGGCGCGAACAGCAGGAACAGCGGAATCAGACCGATAATAAGCATAACGATAAGATTACGGTCGTTATCCATTTTTTTCCAGCTGAATTTGCCCGTAAAGACATCCTTGATCAGTGAGAAGAACGCCTTGATAAGTCTCCAGATGAGCTTATGATAGAAAATCACAACCGCGAGCAGCGTGCCTAAATGGAGCATTACGTCGAGGAAAAGTCCTCCGTCCTCCATGCCCATAAGGTGCTGAGCGATGTTGAGATGGCCGCTGCTCGACACAGGCAGGAACTCGGTAAGTCCCTGAATAACGCCGAGTATAACGTCCTGAATAATTTGTGTAGCCAGCATACTATACCTCCAAATTTGTATTTTCCTCCGCTTCTTCCTCGTCGTCACCTCCGCGGGCAAACACCGCGAAGATTATTCCGATAACCGCCAGCGCCGTTGAACACAGCGCCATAACAAGAGTGACGTTTCCTGTTGTAAACAGGAAGCCACCGGGCATCGGCAGGAGCATCATAGCGAAGCACATCACGAGAGCCGCGATCAAAAGTAACACGACTATCGGGACAATAATAATCATTGCTTTTTGAAATCTTGAGTATTTTTTAACTTTCATTTGTTTATCCTCACCTTGCTTAGACAAGCGCAAACAATTCCCGCAACTGCGACGAATGCCGAAGCCGCCGCGATAGCCACGACAACAGCCTGTTCATCGCCTAGAGCCGCGTGCAGTATCATCGCCGTCACCAGCATAAGAAAGCTCACAGCGAAGATTATCAGCGCGGCGTAACGGAGAGTTTTTCTTTCCTTCATATTCATAACCTCCGCGCGATATTTACAAAGTCGTCCATAGTAAGCTTCTCAGCGCGAGCCCGCGGATCAACTCCGCTATCTAATAATAACCCATTTACGACCTGTTTTTCAAGTCCTAATGATGAACTTATTGAATTTAATACGGTTTTTCTTCTCTGAGCGAACGACGCCTTTACAACCGTAAAGAATTTTTTATCGTCGTCGAGGCTGTAGGGAGATTCGGAATAGACCTCCAGCCTGATAACCGCTGAGTCAACCTTCGGCGCGGGCATAAACGATCCCGCGCTGACGTTAAACAGGAGCTCGGGCTTGCTGTAAAAGTTCACAGCCGCCGTTACCGCTCCGCCCTCACGAGTGCCGACCTCAGCGCAGATACGCTGAGCCGCCTCCTTCTGAACCATAACGGTGATAGCCTTGATCCTCAGCCTGTCCTCGAGCAGCTTCATAATCACGGGAGAGGTGATGTAATACGGCAGATTGGCGCATACAACAACATCCATTCCCGTAAACTCCTCCTCGATCAGACGGTTGAGGTCGAGGTTCATAACGTCGTCGTTGATAATTGTGAGGTTATCGTATTCGCCGAGCGTTTCGTCAAGCACGGGCAAAAGCCGCTTGTCGATCTCGATCGACACTACTCTGTCGGCGCGCTCGCACAGCTCCTGAGTCAGAACTCCGATCCCGGCGCCGATTTCGATAACGCCTACGCCCTCTCCCGCGCCGCTGAGCTCAGCCATACGCGGACATACAGAGGGATTGATCAGAAAGTTCTGTCCCAGTCCCTTTGAAAAGCTGAAGCCGTGACGACCGAGAATTTCTTTAATTGTACCGATGTCAGACAGTCTTTTCACAGCGTTCTCAGTCCTTTCGGGTATTTATTCTTAAGCCTGCCTCCCGAGGCTTTTCCAAAGCCCGTCACGATCCCGTTTACGCTCACGGCGCAAAAGCCTTTTTCATCGTTCACGGAGATTTCCTCGCCTCTCAGGAAGCTTTTGATCTCGCCGCTGTTCACGTCAAAGTCAACGCATCTTTTACATTCGTCGGGCTTTGCCGCCATAAAAGCGCAGTGACAGGGCTCAATTCTGTTTTTCTTTATCTCTCCGAGCAGAATTCCCGCGCGAAGCGTGTTGATTCCGCTCATATCGGGCATATTGTCAGGCTGAATATATATCTTATCGCCCTTGACCGCTATATTCTCTCCAAACGGTCTGTTTGAAAAATTTTCATCATAAAAACCTAAAACGGCGCTGTCGATTTTCCCGAAGCTTTTCCGCGTACACGGAACTGACGCGTTAGGGGAATTTCTGCGCAGCTTCGCAGCAAAATGTCCCTCGCCCCTGTCCATCGGGAAGATCCTGCGGGCGTAATCCATCGTCGGTCTGCCGAAGCTTACGCCGCTGTCAACAAGCTCAAAGTCGGGATTCTCCTCGAGAAAGCTCGTAATCACTCCCTCGTTTTCCTCACGCGAGAACGTGCAGGTCGAGTACACAAGCTCGCCGCCCTCTCTGAGAGCTGACTTGGCGGAATTTAAAATCCGCAGCTGACGGACAGCGCAGCTCCTTACATGCTCAACGCTCCACTCGCGCTCAGCGTCATTCTTGCGGAACATACCCTCGCCGCTGCACGGCGCGTCAACAAGCACCTTGTCAAAGAAACCCGTGAGCCTGTCGCAGAGAACGTCGGGATGAGCGTTCGTAACGACAGCGTTGCGTACTCCCATCCGTTCAATATTCGATAAAAGAATTAAAGACCTGTTCCTGACAATCTCGTTGCACACAAGCAGTCCCTCGCCGTCAAGAGACGCGGCAATCTGAGTGCTTTTACCTCCGGGAGCGGCGCAGAGATCGAGAACTCTCTCCCCCTTTTTTACGCCGAGCATCGTGACCGCTGAGGTCGCCGACGGCTCCTGAACGTAAAAGGCTCCCGCGTGATGAAGCGGATTATTGCCGATTGATTCCACATCCGCCGGCAGATAAAAGCCCTGCTCGCAGAACGGCGTTCCTTCGAGCTCAAAGGGCAAAAGCTCCCTGAGCTTGTCCGCGGAGCACTTGAGAGTGTTGACCCTCAGACCGCGGAAATTATCATCGGAATTATAAAATTTTAAAAACGCGGGGAACTCATCTTTGAGGAGTTCTTCCATTCTTTGCAAAAAAACTTCCATAATTGTGAATAAAACGAAAAAACAGGCAAATAATAATACCAACCAAGGAGGTGAGTTCAGATGAGCAATCAGAATAAGAAGAACCCACAGAACAAGAGTAATCAGAATAAAAACCAGCAGAACTGCGGCGACAAGAATAACGAGCAGGAAAAGAAGAACGAAGAATAATTCTAAAGCGGAGAGTGAAGAACGAGGAGTTTTTCACTCTTCGCTTTTTATGTTGATTAAATCAATAGCCGAGCTTCTCGCCTACAAAAATAACCTTGATTCTGTCGATATGGCGCTGCCAGGCCGAAATCACAAAGTTACAGCAGATCCTCGCGGGACTGTGACAACCGTCGCACATCTCACGGTCACTGTTTTTGAGAGACACACATTCGCCTGCTTTAGCGCAGTATGTGTCGCAGTTCAGGCGTACCGTATTCGGAGGAGCCGCCTTCTGCTTAACGCGAAGCTCAGCCTCCTCGATATTCTTGACAATTTTGTTGTAGCCGCAGACGAGCACAACGCTCTTGGGACCGTAAAGGATCGCGGAAACACGATTAGAGTTGCCGTCAACGTTGTAGAGATAACCCGACTCCGTAACGGCGTTGGAGGACGCGAAGTAAACGTCAGCCTTGTAGGTCTCGCGGTAAACATCCTCAACCTCCTCGCGCGTTATACCCTCGCGCGAACGGTCGAGATAGTTGTAACGGCCGCTTTTGAGCTCATCCATCACTCCGCACTCCTTCAAAGTCACGGAACCGCCGTTGGAAACTGTGTCGCCCTCATTAACGAGAGTCCTGATCAGCGGCAGCACATCCTCCTTCTTTTCAACAAAGAACGGCTTAATATTATTCTTACGCAGATTTTCCATTGTTTTCTCAACAATTTTCATATCTAAAACGTCCATAATTGCACTTCCTTTTCAAGTGATACTTTAACTAATACATTATACTACATTCCGCTCAGTTTTTCAAGGCTCTGCAAAGGGAACTCCGAGGGTATCCGCGACGGATTTTGAAAGATTACGCGCGATATTCCTTATATTATCGCGGATAAAGCGCGCGTCGTCAAGATTATCGTGGTACGCGACCTCAATCAGCGCCGACGGAGCTCTTGTAAGTCTGAGCTCTCCGAGCGACGTCGTCGGGATAGTCCTCACGCGCTCGGGAATGGGATAAAGCTCCGAGAAATTCGTCGCCAGAGTCTCCGCGAAATCCTGTCCCTTCTCGCTCGTAGGGTAATAATAGACCTCCACTCCCCTGTTCATTCCTGCGCTGTTCTCACCCGAGGCGTTCGAGTGGATCGCGAGGTGCAAATCATAATTGCCCTGATTGCTCTGATTGATCGCCTGCCGCAGCGACATCTCGGGACTGTTGCGCGTAAAGCTGATACCGCTCGCGTTCAGATACGGCTCCATAGCGTCGGCAATCAGGTTCATATAATACTCCTCGTTGCCGCCGTCCACATAAGGATTCCACTCCTGCAAAGACGGCGAAAGATAAATATTCGGCATAGAATCATCCTTTCATATTTTTGCTTAAATATATGAAGGGATGATTGCCTTTATTCAAAATTAGAAAAAAGTTCACAAATTACGCAAATAGTCGAACGAAATAAAAAAACTGCGGTTAGCCTAGTAAAACTATACAAAAATCTATTTACAAATATTCTTTTTGATGTTATAATAGTGCAAACACTGAAAGGAGTGCATTATTATGAAAAAATTTGTTTGTTCCGTATGCGGATATGTTCACGAGGGAGACGCTCCTCCGGAGCAGTGCCCTATCTGTAAGGCGCCCGCGTCAAAATTCAACGAGGTCAAGGCTGACGCCGATTACGCTACAATGCACGTTGTAGGCGAGGCACAGGGCGTAAGCGAGGATATCATCAAGGATTTACGCGACAACTTCACAGGCGAGTGCACCGAGGTCGGAATGTATCTGGCTATGGCGAGAGTCGCTGACAGAGAGGGTTATCCCGAGATTGCCGCGGCATTCGAGAAATACGGACTTGAGGAAGCTGTTCACGCGGCTAAATTCGCGGAGCTTCTCGGCGAAGTAATCACAGACTCAACAGAGAAGAACCTCAAAATGCGCGCTGACGCTGAGGCAGGCGCCTGCGAGGGCAAGTTTGATCTCGCTAAGAGAGCCAAGGCTCAGAACCTCGACGCTATCCACGACACAGTTCACGAGATGGCTAAGGACGAGGCAAGACACGGCGCAGGTTTCGCAGGACTTCTTAAGAGATATTTCGGCTAATCCAAAAGCTGCATAAATACTGAATTTTCAGAGCAGAGTAGTTTTTCTACTCTGCTTAATTCTTGCCTTTCAGGCATACCAAAAGTGTACACATATTTTTATTATTCTAAACAAAAGAATCAGGTAAAAGCTTGATCGGTTAAGTCCTTTAAACTATAGGCTTATTTTTCAGCAGCATAATAAATGCGCAGTAGTCGCTAAACTACCACGCATTAAAACATTTATCACTCTTTTGGGGCACGCCAGATTATCAAAAGAGGTTACATTTTTGTGTTATTATATACTGTCATCTACACTTTCAAAAGTAAGTTTATAGCTTTCGTTTGGGTCTAAATCGCTGAAAGAAACATCAATATATTCTGACTCTCCATTCTTAATATAATCACCATACTCATCCTCTGATGAAACTTTAACACCGTTTGAGTCTTTTAAAATACACTTAATCATAAAGCTGTCAGAATTACTCTCTAAATTGTTTTTAATCATTTTCACTGTAACTTTAGCATCAACTGTAGAATAATCACCAATTATTTCGGTCTTAAACGAAACATCTGTAATACTAATTTTAGTTTCTTTATTGTCGAAATCATAATAACTAACCGTTTTAGGAAGCTTTGGCTTTTTTATTTCGATATTTTTAGTCGGCAATCCAAAAACATTGATTTTTTGAGTCTCAAAAACAGCTTGTTCATCAGCCGCGCTTACTGTTAGCTCAACTATTCCTTCGTCATTAGCAGCTGGAGCTATTTCGTCTGCGTTAATATATATTCCGCATAAATAGCGTGTTCCTTTCCACATCTTACTTGTATAATCGCTAAAATCATTTTTTGTAAAGTCTATTGATTTATTATATAATTTGTTCTTTGTCTTATCTTTCACTAAGACTTTTGCAACACCATTGGACGATACATACTTCTTGTTCTTATCTTTTAATCCAAAGGAGATCAAAAGCTGATTATCTGTTTCATTGAATTGAGCGTCACAATCTGATAAGTATTCAGGGATAACAATTTGTTTTTTACTCTCCTGATTTACAACCTTTGAACATGAAGACATCAAAACTATCATGGCAATACACAGAACTGAAATAACCACTTTTTTCATAATCTTTTTCCTTTCTGATAATCTACTTTTATTATATAAAATACAATTAAATATGTCAATGCTTAGCAGATGTCATACTAATAATACAAAACCACTTGTTTGCTTCGCAATAATACAGATAAACTCACCTTATAACAATATGATTTTTTTGATTCCATAAAAAAGGGTTTTTATTTAAATGACAAAAGCAATCAATTGATAATTATGAAAAAAAGATTGACAAACAGACGATAGTTTGATATAATAACAATGTTGTAAATATGCGGATGTAGTTTAGTGGTAGAACTTCAGCCTTCCAAGCTGATCGTGTGGGTTCGATTCCCATCATCCGCTCCAGAACGCAGGCACCCATTTGGGTGCCTTTTTTGCGTTCTGGAGCGGATGAAACGGGAATCGAAAGGGCGTTAAGAAAATGTCCCTGCGGGACATTTTTAGCCCGTAGCGCTGATGAACTATTCCACACAACACGCCCCATCAGGCGAGATGAACTTCCCCATTCAGCCAAAGCACATCATCCGCGAAAAAGATAATGGGAATAGAAAGGGCGCTTTTACATAAACGTTTCCGCATAAATATTACTAAAATTTAAACTAATCTTACAGTATTGTTGTGCAAAAAACTTGCATTTTCGTGACTATTTATGGTATAATTATATAAATATAATTTGAAACCGAGGTGTTTTAAAAATGAAAACAAGCTTATCATTAAAAATACTCGCGGCGATTTTTGCCGTAATTCTATTATTCTCAGGCTGCGGCAGTGGTCAGACCAATGACTCAGGCGCTGAAAAAGCTACAAAATCCGCGGCTTCGTCTGATGATAAATCGACCGTTAAAAACGACGGCGACTACGACAAGGTTACTGTTTCGGACGAGGACGGCGACGCTGTTATCACCGGCCTGAAGGACAAGAAAGCTCAGACGCTTACTCTCCCCTCCGTATATAACTCCAAAAAAATCACACGCATCAACGCGAACGCCTTTGCCGACTGCAAAACTCTCACCGAGGTTGTTATCCCCGAGGGCTATCTCAGCATCGGCGCGAACGCTTTCAAGGGCTGCGTAAACCTTAAAGCCGTCACCATTCCGAAGGGTATGAAGAGCATAGGCGGCTACGCCTTTGAGGGCTGCGAAAAGCTTCTCGGCGTTGACCTTCCCGACAGCGTCGAAACAATTCTTATGTACGCTTTCCACGACTGCAAATCGCTGCAGCTCGTCACCCTGCCCGCGAACCTCACAAACATCAACGACTTCACCTTCGCCGGCTGTGTAAGCCTCAAGGAAGCGGCGCTCTCCAACAACACCGTAAGAATAGGCAGCAACGCCTTTGAGGGCTGTAAAAGACTTGAAGCGATTGAAATTCCCGACAGCGTTACCACACTCTGCGGCTACGCCTTTAAGGACTGCAAATCTATCAAGAAGGTCTCGATCGGCAGCGGCTTTACGACGATCGGCGCGAGAATTTTTGAGGGCTGCGCGGGACTTGAAAAGCTTGCGATCCCCGACAACATCACCGTGATCGGCAATTACACCTTCTACAACTGCAAGAGCCTTTCAAAAGTAAGCTTCCCCAAGACTCTCGAGAGCATCGGCGGTAAGGCTTTCGTCGGAACAAAGGTCAAAAAGGACAGCGTTCCCAAGGGCTGTAAGGTCAACCCGAACGCGTTCGGATAATTTATAATTCCAAATAATTACGGGCATACAGATTACAAAACAATCTGTATGCCCGATTTTTATGTCTAATAAATCATCACAGCGCCGAGAAGCCGTAGCTGTTTACAAGCGCCTCGATTTTTTCTCCGTTGAGGCAGTAAGGACACTTATGCGGCTTGAAGCTGCTGTAATCGCCGAGGTCGTTAGGATCGAAGATCGAGTGGACCGCGTGACCGTCGCACTCGTCAACAGTCGCGAAAATCGCCGACACTCCCGATACAAAACCGCCGTAATAGTTGATCGCGTCAATAGCGGCGAGAGCGGTTTTACCCGTCGTAACAGAAGCCGCGAGAATCAGAACGTGCTTGCCTTTAATCATCGGAACGATATTGTCGCGGAACATCATCTGTCCCCTGCCAATGTACTCGGGAGCCATAACGTAAATCGTCTGGTGAGCGTTCATATTGATAAAGTTATCCTCTGTCAGAGCCTCGGCGAGAAACGCGCCGATTACCTCTGTTCCGTCGAGACAGATGATCGTATCGACAATGGTGTTCGAGCGGTACGCCGCCACCATTTCCCTCGCGACAGCCTTTGCCTCTGAGAGACGGTTTTTCTGAGTTGTTACGTCAATATAGTAATTTGTGTGACTGTGCATCGTCGCGAAGTGACCCTTGCGCACGCGCAGAAATACGTTTTTATTTTTTGTCCTGATTTTATATTCCTTGTTCATACTAACCTCCGGTGAGCTTTATGAATTAAATCAAACAGTTTCAAGCTAAGGGTAACAGGAGCAATCCGAACCTCAGTTTTGCCGGACAGCTTTCCGCCTACCCTTTGTTAAAATACTCGCAAACCCGTCAGGGTTTGCTCCGCTTTTGCCGCGGCTAGACGAAAATCTGCCTCGGCAAAACTCCTTCGGACTTTAAACGGTTGGAATTTTAGTCGATTTGCGGTGCAGAGAATGTTAGCAGGCTGGCGCCTGCTGACGTTCGACAAGCTGCAAAGCGGCAAAATTACTCCGTTTAAAGTGGGGTTCAGATTACTCCTGTTACCCTGATTTCGCCGTTATCAACAGTCGCGTTGATTGCGGCGATTTCGCCGTCACGGTGAGCAATGAGCTCGTTTGTGACCTTGTCCTCGATATTCTTGCGGATAAAGTTGCGCAGGTCACGCGCTCCGCTTGTGCCCGAGGCGGCTTTTTCGGCGATATATTCGCACAGACTGTCGTCATAGGTGAAGCGAATACCCTTTTCGGCGAGAGGCTCAACATACTCGCTGAGCATAAGTCCCGCGATTTTGACGTAATCCTCACTCTTGAGCGAGCGGAAAACAATAATCTCATCAACTCGCGCGATAAACTCGGGACGAAGGAAATCGCGCAGACCCTTCATAACCTTTTCCTTAACAAAGTCGTCCTCCTGCTTACCGAAGCCCATAGCGTTCTCGCTTCTCTCTGAGCCGGCGTTGGAGGTCATTACGATTACGGTATTCTCAAAGCTGACGCTTCTGCCGTGAGCGTCGGTAACTCTGCCCTCGTCAAGAATCTGCAACAGAATGTTGAGGACATCGGGATGAGCCTTTTCGATCTCGTCAAAGAGGAGTACGGAATACGGACGGCGTCGAACCTTTTCCGTAACCTGTCCAGCCTCGTCGTAGCCTACATATCCCGGAGGTGAGCCGATGATTTTGGAGACCGAATGCTTCTCCATAAACTCGGACATATCGAGCCTGATAAGAGTCTCGGGAGTATCAAAGAGCTGCTGTGAGAGCACCTTGACAAGCTCGGTTTTACCTACGCCCGTAGGTCCTACGAATATGAACGAAGCAGGTCGTCTGCGCGGAGAAATCTGCACTCTGCTTCTGCGGATAGCGGCGGCGAGAGCCTCTACAGCCTCGTCCTGACCGATAATTTTCTTTTTGAGCTCGTCCTCTAAATCGGCGAGCTTGCTGAGCTCATTCTCTCGGATTCTGCTGGAGGGAATACCAGTCCAGAGCTCGATGACCTTCGCGATATCCTCCTCCTCGACGGGAGCGTTGACCTTTTCCATATCGATCTCGGAAAGCTCCTTGTCTACGCGCGCGATTTTTGAGCGGATATCGGCGATAGCCTCGTAGTTCTTCTCCTCCTCGCCCTCAAGCTCCGTAAGCTGCGCGCCGAATGAAGCCTTTGAGAGCATAAGCTTGTCAAAACGCTCCATCTCCTTATTTCTCAGCGCGGCGCAGGCGCAGCTTTCATCGAGAAGGTCAATCGCCTTATCGGGCAGGAAACGGTCGTTGATATATCTTTCGGAGAGAATTACTGTCTTGCGGACGATATCGTCGTTAACTATTACGCGGTGGTGAGCCTCGTAGTAGGACTTTACGCCCTTGATAACGTCGATTGTTTCGGCGATAGACGGCTCGCCGACCTTTACGGGCTGGAAGCGTCTCTCAAGCGCGGAGTCCTTCTCTATGTACTTTCTGTACTCGTTGAAGGTTGTCGCGCCGATTACCTGAACCTCGCCTCGTGAGAGAGCGGGCTTGAGGATATTAGCGGCATTCATAGTGCCCTCGTTATCTCCCGTGCCGACGAGAGAGTGGACCTCGTCGATAAAGATGATAATATTGCCTGCTTCCTTGATTTCAGCCATAAGACCTTTCATACGGCTTTCAAACTGACCTCTGAACTGTGTTCCTGCTACAAGCGCGGTGAGGTCGAGCATATAGATCTCCTTGCCCGCGAGTCTGAGAGGTACGTTGCCCGCGGCGATTCTGAGAGCAAGTCCCTCTGCGATAGCGGTTTTACCTACGCCGGGCTCACCGATAAGACAGGGATTGTTCTTTGTACGGCGCGAAAGAATCTGAATCACGCGCTCGATTTCCTTATCACGACCGACTATGTTGTCGATTCTGCCATCCTTAGCCTTTTCCGTGAGGTTCTCGCAGTAAAGGTTGAGGTGCTTGCGTTTTTTATCTGTCTTGCTTCTCTTGGAGCGGCGTTCCTTGCGCTCGGAGCCCTGATTATCAGTCGGCTGATTATTACCGCCGAAAAGATTGTTGAAGAACGGGAAGGTCGGAGCTCCGCCTGGGGTGAAGTTGCCGTTATCCTCGTTCTGCTCCTCAAACTTTTCCATCTGCTCGGCAAGGTTATCGACGTTCATACTCTCCATCATATTTTTCATTCCGTCGTCGGTCAGGAGATTATCCATCTGATCCTGAACCATCTCGAGATCGTCGTCGGAGAGTCCCATCTTGCTGATCAGATCCTCGACGGGCTTGATTCCTAGCTCCTTGGCGCAGGTAAGGCAGTAGCCCGTCGTAGGCGCCTCGGATGTGTTATTTTGTGATACAAAGACCACGGCGGGTCTTTTTCCGCATCTGGTGCAAATCATAAATTTCTCCTTTAAATGTCCGCGTTATCAGCGGAACTGTCTTTATTCTTAATAAGCTGTCTGAAAATCATTCCGTATCTTATCAGCGCGAAAACCATCATCGCGGTCGTCGCCGAAAGCAAAACGATTGACAGTATGTCGTTTTCATAGTTGAACGCCGCCTTTAAAAATACAATCAGGCAAACTGATACGTAAAACATAAAGGTTCCTGCTTTGCCGTACCATTTGGCAGCGGGAGGCGTGATTTTATATTTAATGAGCCGTGAGCCGCCGATGAGCATAAGCAAATCCTTGACGATCAGAACGATCATCACCGGCATAACCACAGGCGTCAGGATCACCATACAAACCATAATCGCGAACAGCGTAAGCTTGTCTGCGATAGGGTCGAGAATCTTGCCCAGCGGCGTAATCTGGTTAAAGGTTCTGGCGATAAAGCCGTCGAGGGCGTCGCTGATTCCCGATAGGATCAGAGCCACAGCGGCTAAGATATAATTCTTTTGCAGAAAAAAGATGATAAACGGCACGATAAGTACGATCCTGAAAAAGCTCAGAAGATTCGGTACCGTAAGTATATCCTTCCTTTTGATGTTCTTCATACAAATACCCCTAAAATAAAATCCTTATCATTCAACCGTAGTCGGCTGCGACGACGCCTGTGTAGCCTGTTCGACCACGGTATCGATCGTATCGTTCCCCGCGCCGAAAATCATCGCCGCCGAGTTCATAAAGTCCGAATAATAAACCGCCTTAAAAATTATACTCTGATCTATCATCTCGGGAGTTATCAGCGGCTCCGCGGTATACGGAAGAAGTACGCGGCAGGCAAGTATCGCTACAAGACAAATCGCGGCGCCCTCCAGAAATCCGAGCGTACCTCCGAGCAGGCGGTTGACCGCGCTGATAACAGGCAAGTCGAACAGTCTTACGAGCCTGCGCGCGATAAACTTGCAGATAATCAAAAAAACTATAAACATAACCACAAGCAACACTACGCTCAGAACCGAGATAACGACGGGAGAAATCGTATCGTCAACAGTCTTAGCCAAAGCGTCGGAGTTATTCTGAACAGCCTGAGCCGCCGAATCGTTAAAGGCGTCGGTCCGGATCCCGAAGGTCGAAAGCAAGCCCTTGATAAAATCGGGCAGGTTGTCGATAGCCTCCTGAGAGATGATCTCCGCGTTCTGAGCCGAGTTGGAAACGGTTTCCGAAACGCTCTCGGTAACTGTCCTCGAGATAAAAGCGGAATAAATCCAGCCCGCAACAAGCTTGCTTCCGATGTACGCCAGCAAGCCCGCGGCGGCAACGCTCAAAAGATTCAGAAGCGTCGCGGCAATTCCCCGCTTTATCCCGACAATCACAAGTATCGCGATAAACGCGACAATTATAATATCTAAAATCATATTGTCCTCATAAATTCCGTATTCAATTAATCACGCGCCACAATCTTGCGGATCTCGTTGATTCCGAGAATGTAAACGCTGTCGGTATTCTCAAGCTTAATCGCCTTTGCGCCCGTACCCGCGTCAACATCACCCTTGGCGTTGCCCTCGGTGTCGAAGAAATAGCATCTGTTTGAATCAAGCACAGCCACGCGGTTTTTGTAAATGCTGATTGACTGGATCATACGCTTGGTATCGTTGACGTTAATGATCTCGCCGTAGATATTCACGTAGTTGATCGAGCATTTACGTCCGTCAGCCGAGCGCGAAAGTGAGAGCGCGAATGTGTTTGTGTTGGGATCGATATCATAAGCGGTGAGCTGTTTATTTCCGTACTCGACCTCGGTGAGCTTAGCGCCGCGGATATCGAGAGTATAGGCGGCGTCGGAGCCGATTATACAAACCGAGTTCGAGTTAAAATACTCGCACTCATAGGCTGTCGTTTCGTCGAGTGAATAAGTGGCCACAGGCTCCTTCTCAGAGAAGTCCAGCACATACGCTATTCCGAGCAGGCTTCCGTTGTCGCCCGTAACGCCGCAGGCTACACAGCCCGTACCGTTGGGATTGAGCGAAACAGAATTTATGTAATACTCTGAGAACGAATAAGCGTAGAGCTTTTCTCCTTTGTTATTAAAAACGTGAAGTTTTGAGAGATAACCGTCTGTCTGGGTGACAACGCAGTAGTAGCCCTGAGAGTTGATGTCCGCGGTAATGACGTAGTTATCCGTATTCTTGATGTCGTTGAGCTTGTCCTTTGTGCCGACGACATAACCGTTTCCGCCGAGGTTATAGATTATAACGTTGTTAGCGGAGGTCTCGAGCACGGGTTTTGAAAAGCTGTGCTGATTATAGCCGATTTCATTTCCCTCACTGCTCACCGAAGCGTAGCTTGTATCGGAAACGTAGCTTACATCGCCGTCGCACTTGAAGTTGCCGGGAGTAACGTTTGAGCCGATGATTTGAACGGGAAAGCCATTGTCGGACGATCCGATAACGTCGTATTTCACCCAGTTTGAAATCTTCTCGGGAGTAAACGCGTCACGGTTCGCGATAGCGAAAATTATAAGTCCCATAACCACGATAACCGCCGCGATAATAAGAATACGCTTTACCGCTACGCGTGAGATTTGAGTTCTCTCGTCATTATATTCGTCGAGCGGCACGTCCTCGTAGCTCAGCACAACACGCGCCGTTCTTTTTCTTTTGTCAACATTTCGGTCGCTGTAGCGCCCGCCTTTTTTCCTAAATATCATTTTAAATTTCCTCGTCAGTCTCAGTGTGCCTCTGTCTGAGGTTTCTTCTCCCCCGCACTTTTCGTTCCTCTTATGGTCTGCTGCGATGGGAAAAGTTCTGCTCCTTTGTTTAATCTTTTAATCAGACTTTTATGTAACTATAGCGCGGCGTTACCTGTACATCATAGATACCGTCGGGCAATTAACATTTATATTATAACAATCTATCTGCGCGAGATAAAAAATTAATAAAACACCTTATCGAGATACAGTCCGCACGCCTGAGCGGTTACGCCCGCCGCGGCTCTGTCCTTCTTCTCCAAAATATCGGGAATAGCGTCCTCGGCTATCCTTCCCTGAGAGATCTCAAGCAGAGTTCCGACCATTATCCGCACCATATTGTACAGAAAACCGTCAGCCTCAACGGTCATAGTCACGAGCTTTCCCTCGCGCTCGACCGAGAACATCTTAACATTTCTTACCATATCGCCCTTCTCGCGCTTATCGGCGGTACAAAACGACTCAAAGTTATGACTGCCGACATACGCCTGAGCCGCTTTATTCAGCATATCCACATCAAGCGGATATCGGTATTTTAGCGCGTAGCCGTTGAGAAACGGATTCCTCACGGCGCTGTTCCAGATCTTATAAACATACCTCTTACCCTTACAGTCGTAGCGCGCGTGAAAGTCGGGAGCGACCTCCCTGCAATCAAGGCACGCGACTGTATCGGGCAGATAACTGTTGAGCGCCGAAATAAGTCTTTCGGCAGGGATCGGATGCGCGATTTTAACGCTTACGCAGTACATATTCGCGTGAACTCCGCTGTCGGTACGACTGCACCCCTTGAGGTCGCGAAACTCGCCGACGATCCTGCGAAGCGCCTCCTGAAAAACCTCCTGAACAGTCAATGCGTTTTCCTGAATCTGCCAGCCGTGATATTCTCTGCCGTCGTATTGAATTGTTATCAGTAGATTTCTCAGATTATCGGAGCAAGAAAGATGTTGCATAAAATAATTCCCGTAAGAAGCAGGCACGACAGTATAACAGAAACATAGTCGAGCGGCTTCATATGAAGTGTTTTCATACGCGTTCTGCCGTCTCCGCCGCGATAACAGCGGCATTCCATAGCTACGGCGAGCTCATACGCGCGCCTGAACGCCGATACAAAAAGCGGAATCAGCACAGGAGTCATAGCCTTTATTTTCTTAATAAAGCCTCCTGACTCCATATCGGCTCCCCTCGCCTTCTGAGCCGACATGATCTTATCGGTCTCCTCGAGCAGAGTCGGAACAAATCTCAGCGCGATCGTCATCATCATAGCGATTTCATGAACCTTTACGTGAAGAACCTTCAGCGGCTTCATCAGCCGTTCGATCGCGTCTGTCAGATCGGTCGGAGTTGTCGTAAACGTAAGGCAGGAGCTTAAAAGGATCAGCAGCACGATCCTCACGGATACGAATATCGCGCGGTAAATACCCGACAGCGAGATTTTAATTATTCCCCATTCAAAAATCGGGTCGCCGCCGCCGTAAAAAATATTGAGCAAGGAGGTGATCAGCACGATAATGATTACAACCTTCAGGCTCTTTACATACATCCTGAACGGTATACCTGACAGCAGTATGACCGCTATCGTCGCCGCGCTGACAATAGCGAGCGACACGAAATTAAAGGTACAGAAAACAAATACGATATACGCGATCAAGAGTACGATTTTTATTCTCGGGTCAAGCCTGTGGATAACGCTCTTTCCGGGCATAAACTGACCGAAGCTTACATCTCTGATCATAGCTTGCCCTCCTTTTTGAGAAGGCTCAGAACCTCGTCAAACGCCTGACCGACGGTAAGGATCCCGTCGGAAAAGTCATAGCCCTTCTCCCTGAGGATCGTCATAACGCGGGTTATCTGAGGCACCCTCAGTCCCATACGCTCAAGCTCCTCTACGCGTGAGAACACTGCGCGCGGAGTGTCGAGCATTTCAAGCTTGCCGCGGTTCATAACCATGATCCTGTCCGCGACTCTCGCGACGTCCTCCATACTGTGAGATACAAGTATAATGGTATTCTTTCTCTCCCTGTGGTAGCCTATGATCTGCGAGAGCAGAAGGTCTCTGCCCTTTGGATCAAGTCCCGCGGTAGGCTCGTCAAGCACAAGCACGTCGGGATCCATAGCGATTACGCCTGCTATGGCGGCTCTGCGCTTCTCACCGCCCGATAAATCAAAGGGCGATTTGTCGAGGAGCCTGTCGTTTAGCGACACGAACCTCGCGGCGCGTCTTACTGTTTTATCTAAATCATCTCCGCTCAGTCCCTTGTTAGCGGGGCCGAAGGAGATATCCTTGTAAACTGTTTCATCAAAAAGCTGGTACTCGGGATACTGGAAAACCATACCGACCTTGAACCTTACCTTGCGGATTTCCTTGGGCTTTTCCCAGATATCCTTGCCCTCTAAAAGCACCTGACCTTCGGTTGGCTTGATCAAACCGTTGAGCGTCTGCACAAAGGTGCTCTTGCCCGAGCCCGTATGGCCGATAAGTCCGATGATCTCTCCTTCATTGATCGAAAGGCTGAGATCATCGACCGCCTTTTTTTCAAAAGGTGTGCCTATTCCGTAGGTGAAGCTCAGATTTTTGACCTCTATCAAGCTCATTTAAGCACCCCCTCGAGAAATTCAACACATTCCTCTGCGTTGAGGGGCATTTTGGTAAAGCGTACTCCCGCGCCGATAAGTCTGTAGGCGAGCTCAGTCGCCTGCGGCACGTCAAGGCTGTGACGCTTCAAAAGCGGAACCTCTGAGAACACTTCTCTCGGAGTTCCCTCGATCAAAACCTTGCCGCCGTCCATAACAATAACTCTGTCGGCAAGCACCGCTTCGTTCATATAATGAGTGATCAGTACGATTGTAATTCCCTGCTCCTTCAGCGACTGAATGGCGCTCATAACCTCTTCTCTGCCGCTCGGGTCGAGCATAGCCGTAGGCTCGTCAAAAACTATACAGCTCGGGCGCATGGCGAGTATTCCCGCGATCGCCACCCTCTGCTTCTGACCTCCCGAAAGCTTATGCGGAGCGTGAGTACGGTACTCATACATACCGACTGCTTTAAGACTCTCGTCAACCCTCTTTCTGATTTCCTCGGGCTCAATGCCGAGGTTCTCGGGTCCGAAGGCGACGTCCTCCTCAATAATGCTCGCGACAAGCTGATTGTCGGGATTCTGGAGCACCAGTCCGATATTGGAGCGGATATCATAGGTGAGCTCCTCGTCCGCCGTATTCATACCCTCAACGTACACAACGCCGTCGTTTGGCAGAAGCATAGCGTTGAGCAGCTTGGCGACTGTGGATTTTCCGCAGCCGTTATGACCCAGCAGGGCGACAAACTCGCCTTTTTCAATTTTCAGGCTAAAATCGTCGAGGACGTTTTTATTCGCCTCGCTATATGAAAAGCTGACATTTTCAGCCGATATAAAACTCATTTATTTCTCCCAGATAACAGTAGAGCCGCATGGCAGACACATTCCTGTCTCAGTTACCTTGAGACCGATTTCGTCCGCGCTGACCTTACCGCCGAAGCGGCTGACAAGCTCTACGTTAAGCAAATACTCCATAACTGCGGGCGACAGACCCGTCGTGTAGGAATTCAAAATCAAAAACGATGGGTTATCGCTCATTACCTTAATACATAATTCTATAAAAGAATAAATCTGTTCTTCTATCTTCCAGACCTCGCCGCCGGGGCCTCTGCCGTAGCTTGGAGGATCCATAATAATGCCGTCGTACTTATTGCCGCGTCTTACCTCACGATTGACAAACTTTACGCAGTCGTCAACCAGCCATCTGACAGGCTTATCGGCAAGCTTTGAGCTCTGAGCGTTTTCCTTAGCCCAGTTGACCATACCCTTGCTGGCGTCAACGTGGCACACCTTCGCCCCCGCGTCCATAGCGGCAAGCGTCGCGCAGCCCGTATAGCCAAACAGATTCAGAATATTCAGCGGACGGTTTTCCGCCTTGATTCTGTCCTGAACCCATTCCCAGTTAACCGCCTGCTCGGGAAAAACTCCCGTATGCTTAAAGCCCATGGGCTTGACGTTGAAGGTCAGGTTCTTGAATCTGATGCTCCAGCTCTGCGGCACCTTCTTGTACATTTCCCAATGGCCTCCGCCCTTATTTGAGCGGTGATAACGCGCGTGAGCGTTTTTCCAGAGGGGATTTTTCTTTTTTGAGGACCAAATGATCTGAGGGTCGGGGCGTATAAGGATTATATCTCCCCACCGCTCTAGCCTTTCGCCGTCGGAACAGTCGATAAGCTCGTAGTCCTTCCAGTTATCAGTAGCTCTCATTATGAAAGTCTCTTTTCTCTCAATTAGTCTGCCCCGTTATTCGTCAAATAACGTAGGCTGCGAGGGCTTTACTCCCGCGGGGAAGCTCAGTCCCAGATGCTCGCAGGCGGCGGCTGTAATACAGCGTCCGCGCGGCGTGCGGCTCAGAAAACCGATCTGCATAAGATACGGCTCGTAAACGTCCTCGATCGTCACGGCTTCCTCGCCTATTGCGGCGGCAAGCGTTTCAAGTCCTACGGGGCCTCCGTTATAGAACTTTACGATAGCCTCCAGCATTCTGCGGTCATTATTGTCGAGTCCGAGCTCGTCAACTCCGAGTCTTTCAAGCGCGACCTGAGCTGTTTCAAGCGTAATCACGCCGTCGGAAAGCACCTGCGCGAAGTCGCGTACACGCTTGAGGAATCTATTCGCGATACGCGGCGTGCCTCTTGAACGCGATGCGATTTCGACCGCGCCGTCGTGCTCGATCTCTATTCCGAGGATCCCTGCGCTTCTCTCGACGATCAGCGCGAGCTCCTCCGTCGTATACAATTCCAGTCTGAGAACAACGCCGAAGCGGTCTCTCAGCGGAGCGGTAAGCTGACCTGCTCTTGTAGTCGCGCCTACCAGCGTAAACTTCGGAAGCGGCAGATGATACGAGGTCGCCATCTGTCCCTTACCGGTGATTATATCAATCGCGAAGTCCTCCATCGAAGGATACAAAATTTCCTCAACCGCGCGGCTGAGGCGGTGGATCTCGTCGATAAAAAGTACATCGCCTGGATTGAGATTAGTCAACAGCGACGCCAAGTCTCCGGGCTTTTCAATCGCGGGACCCGAGGTTATCCTCACCGAAACTCCGAGCTCGTTCGCGATAATTCCCGAGAGCGTGGTCTTACCCAGTCCGGGAGGGCCGTACAACAGCACGTGGTCGAGTGATTCTCCGCGCTGCTTGGCGGCGTCGATAAACACTCTCAGGTTTTCCTTTACGGTCTCCTGACCTATATAATCATCAAGCGTTCTCGGACGGAGCGGATTTTCATTATCTCCGCTCTCCCCGGGAATCTCTGAGGTATCAACTATTCTGTTTTCAAAATCAAACTCATCCGAAAATTCAATACTCATTTTTTTATATGTCCTCGTCAAACTCAGTGTGCCTCTGTCTATTGCTTCTTCTCCCCCGTACCGTCTGTTCCTCGGAAGGTCTGCTACGGGAGGATAAGCTCTGCGTTTTAAATATCTTCGTCAAACTCAGTGTGCCTCTGTCTGATGCTTCTTCTCCCCCGTACCGTCAGTTCCTCTTATGGTCTGCTGCGGGAAAAGAGGTTCTACTCCTTTGTTTGATTATTAACCCAGCATAAGTCTATACTTTAATTCCGTATTCCGCATTCCGAATTCCGAATTCCGAATTATAATTACGCATTCCGCATTCCGAATTCCGAATTAAAACTTACCCTCTGCCCATCATCTTCAAGGTCTCGCCGATAAGCTTCTCAACCGGCAGAGAAGAGTCAAGCGTCGTGATAAACGGCGATACATCCGCCGCGGAATATCCCAGAACTCCCAGAGCCTCGATCGCCTTGGCGATATTGCCCGTGTCCACAGCCTGCGCCGCGCCCGAGCCCTGAGAAACGATCTCTCCGTCGCCGAGCTTAAACTTATCCTTAAGCTCCAGAATAATCCTCTGCGCGAGCTTTTTACCGACTCCCTGAGCGAGCGTGATCGTTTTCACATCCCCCGTCGCCACAGCCATCGAAATCTGTTGAGGCGTAAGCGCCGAAAGAATCGCCAGAGCGACCTTAGGGCCAACTCCGCTGACTCCTATCAGAGTCTTGAACGTCGCAAGCTCCTCCTGAGTCGAGAACCCGAACAGCTCCATAGCGTCCTCGCGGACGTTGAGGTGCGTGAACAGCATAGCCTCGTCGCCTATTCTCAAATTCTTCTGTGTATTCATTGTGGTGAGGCACTTATATCCGACTCCGCCGCACTCAACTACGGCGACTCCCGCGGACAAATGAATCACCTCACCGCGCACACTGTAATACATACAAACCTTCCTTACCTGTTTCCTAAACTCTGCCTGAGCGCCGTACCATTCGCCTGACAATGCGTAATCGCGATTGCCAGCGCGTCAGCGGTATCATCGGGCTTGGGAATCTCAGGCAGCTTGAGAAGCCTTCTCGTCATCTCCATAACCTGCGGCTTTTTAGCCTTGCCGTAGCCCGTAACAGCGGTCTTGACCTGGAGCGGAGTATACTCAAAAATCGGCAGCTCATTCTGCTTTGCCGCGAGCAAAATAACTCCCCTCGCCTCAGCGACCATGATCGCGGTTTTCTGATTGGTAGTAAAGTATAGCTTTTCGATCGCGACCGCGTCAGGCTTAAAGCGCTTTATGATCTCACTTATATCGTCGTAGATAATCCTGAGCCTGAGATTAAAGTCCGCATCAGCCTCAGTCGTAACCGCGCCGTAACGCAGCGGACGGAACGTGTTATTCCTGTATTCAACAAGCCCCCAGCCGACTATCGCGTAGCCAGGGTCGATACCGAGAATAACCATACGAACCTCCAATTTCCCCATTTTACAATATTACAAGATATTATACCACAAACGCCGTGAGATAGCAATATTATTTGTATATACTTTTTCCGTGAATTGTAAATTGCGCGGCAACAAAAATCAGGCAGAAAAAACTCTGCCTGAAAAACTATATTTTTATTCGTCAGCTTCCTTACTCCTGCACACGCTCTCCGCGAGTCCCATAAAAATAAACAAAAACGGAGTTACGATCGGAGTCGCGATATTAACAACGCTCTGAAGCAAGTAGCACACAACAGGCGCGATAAACGCGAGCGCGAGGTAATTTTCCTTAGCCTTTTTAAACGCTCTCGTAATTGCGGAAGCGAACGTCGCTATATACGCCGTAAGGAACAGCGCGCCGCCTGTAACAAGGTAGTTGAGGAACTCGTTATGAGCGCAGTTTGTGGAGGAGTTGTTAAACTTCTCGTTAAGCTCCGCGAAGTACGGCTCAAACGCGTAGTAGAAGGTGTCGGGACCCCATCCGATTATGGCGTTCTTAACGCCCGAGCTCTTGAAGATTTCCCACGCCTTGATCCACATATAGCCGCGGTGAGTGCCCCACTTCTCGTCAAAGCGGAAGAACTTCATAACCGAGCCGAGCTTCGAGGTCGTGTCCACAAAGGTATAATGGACAAAAAGCGTAATGAAAACCGCGATTCCTACGCAGTAAACCGAGCCGATCACAATCGGCACAGCCTTCGGCAGCAAAGCCTCGCGCTTCCTTGACAAAAGCAGAAATACGGCGGCTAAAACAGCGCAAGCTCCGAGAATGATATACGACTTTGAGCTGTAGATAAACAGGTTTTGCATAGCTCCGAAGCCCTTCTGCTTATCGCCCATAATAAGCGAGAACAGTCTGACGAGCTTGCCGAAAGCAAGCATAACCGAAACAGACACAAAGAACATTCCGAGCTTTTTGAGATTTCTCGAATAGTAGAGAAGAATGATCGCCAGAAGCGGAATAAATCCGAGGAAACCGCTCTCACTGTCAGCGCAAAGCATAGCCGCAAAGCCGAGTCCGGTCATTCCGAGGTAGATATATCGGAAAACGGGCTTTTCGTGGTTTATGAAGAAAATCATAAACAGCGGAACCATAAGGCAGCAGAACGCGGACATAATATTCTTGTTGCCGATAGTAGAGGTGAAGTCCTCCGCAGTTTTAGCGCTGTAGCCTACAAGCATACCGAGCGGATCGACGTAGAAATAGTTGAGGATACAAAGCCCGAACACTATCGCGCAGGCGGCGGCGAGCACGAGGAAAACATATTCCTTGTACGCGAAACAGCGCGAGGCGATAATATAAACAAAAAAGTACAGAATAAAGATAAACAGACCGTTATTTCTTCCGCTGTTACCGGTAAACGATTCCACAGGAAAGGCAGAAAACAGCGTCGAGATTATGTACAGAAGAATCATCGCCGTAAAAGCGCAGTCGGTAAAGCTGAGCTTCCGATACCACTTTTTATCGGGTAATTCGCCAATCCTCCGTCTCTCGTTAACGGCGATAAGCGCGATTATTACCTCCGCGATCGAAACCACGCACGAGAAGAACAAAAATACGTTGAGCTTATCGTGGCGTATATGCGAGTATTTGTTTGAAAAATATAGCGGAAAAACCGAGAACATCAGCACCAGATAATAGTTAAAAAAGGCGCTCGCCGAGTTATAGGCGGGTTTTACGGTTTTTTCGGGTACGTTATTCTTTTTCTTTGCCATTGTATCACCATAGTTTAATAATCTGCTTAGATTATATTACAACGGCGTGTTATTGTCAATTTCTTTTGAGAGTCAGAGCTCCGTAATCACAGGACAATTTCAGCTTATTTTCTTTCAAAGAATAATTAAAACGGTAGGTCATCTTATCCTCCCTGTCAAACAAAGCGAAGCTGTTTTTGTCAAAAAGCGTGAGTCCTTTAAGGGTTACGCTGTCACTTTTTTCTTTTGAAGAAATTTGAAAACAGCCTGTGTCGCCCTCAAAGCTCAGGCTGACGCTCCTGTTTCCCGCGAGCGACGCCCTCCAGCTGTTAAGGCGAATTTCATCCGCTTCATTTTTCACCGTTTCCGAGCAGGAGCAGAGCGTCATAACGGCGGCAAATGCCAGTAAAATTAAGAGTTTTTTCATACCAAACAATATGAAAATCTAACAGCTTTTATAACTGAATTACATTTTTGTTATAATTCTTGATAAGCATTAAAGCATTAAGTATAATATATTTACAGACACCTATAAAATCCCGGTTATATAATTAAAGGACGGCAAAAATGCAGCACAAAGTAGATAATGTCAATTTATTCGAGGACAACGGCGACGTTATCGTCGGAGGATGGTCGCGCGAGCGCATCTTTGAATACAACAAAAAGGATTACCCCGCTCCCAATAAGCTCACCGAAAAGGATTCCTACTTCCTCTCAAACGGCGATATGGGCTTTTATCTCGGGGTTGAAACGCTCGGCTCGGAGCTTGCTGTCAGGATAGTTTTGATCGACTACAAGTCGGGAGAGATCGTTCGCGACAGCGTCTCGAAAAAGCTCGTCCTCGACCTCACTCCCCTGCCTCAGTACGAGGGCATGGGCGAGTTCTCCTACACAGATAAAAAAATCGCCCTCACGCTCACGAACACCGTGGACGGAAGGTACATCAAGTGCGATTTTATCGACTTCAATAATTACAAAAACCTGTTCGTAAAGGTATTTGTCAAGAACGGCGAGGGCAACAGTATGAATATGCTCGCTCCCTTTGACGAAAACCACAAATGCTTCTACTTCAAGCGCTTTGTGCCGACCTTCACCGCGAACGGAGTCGTGAGATTCGGCGGCACCGACTACAACCTCACCGACGAAAACAGCTTCGTCTACCTCAGTCTGAGCCGTTACGCGCTGTTCAAGCATCAGGGCTACCAGTCGCTCAACGCGGTATTTCCTCTCGGAAGCCACAGATTCGCGATCAATCTTGCCGCAAAGGTCGGCAATAATAAAAAAGGCAGCGAGAACTGCTATTTCCTCGACGGAAAGCTTTACAAGGTCGGCAGACTAAAGGTATCGGGCGACGAGCGTAAGCCGGGGGAGGAATGGAAATTCGAGACTCTTGACGAAAGAATAAGTCTCACCTTCTCACCCGACAGCGACGATCACGGACTCCAGACCTGCAAATGCGACAGGCTGACGTTCATCTTCGGAACCCTGAACGGAACTCTTGAAAATGACGAGGTCAGGCTGAGGGTTCGCGACAAAAAGGCTCATATGGTTTTTGTTAACATCTGAATAAATAAAAAATACGGGCGGAGAGTTGAACTCTCCGCCCAAAACCATTTTCAGATCAACTTTTAAGGTATCTCGCGAAGATGCCCATTACGGATAAAAACGCCGATACAAGATAAAGAATCATCGCGCACATTGAGCCGAAGCACAAAAACCTCGCGCCTACAAAAAGAATTAGACAGATTATTCCCGCCGTGCAGCAAATAAGCGTAACAACGTTTTTGAGATTATAATATCTGTCGAAAATCTGAAAGCCCAGCGCGACAAGCGGAATCACGAGGAAAGAGATAAAGCAAAGTCCCATAACCGTGAGAGCCTGCTCAGTCTGCGCGTTGCCCGTCGAGGCTCCGATATTTGAAATCATATCAAGCACCGTAAACGTGCTCTGCTTATACTGCGGAAGAATAACTCCGCCCCAGACGTACGGCCATGTTGTCAAGAAAAGCTGAAGCATAAACAGGATAATCTGTATCACCCTGATCGCCTTTGTTGTTTTATTCTCTACCTTTAGCATTTTAGTTCTCCTAAAGAAAAATATTTGGTTGTTTTACACAACGATATGTATTATATCATAAAAATCCGTCTTGCACAATAGTCAAATTTATGATAATATATTTTTGTAATTTTTGTTATTATGAAGGTGATATGATGAACTGGACTAAAGAAGCTGTAATGTACAACATTTATCCGCTCGGGTTCTGCGGAGCTCCGCGCGAGAATGACTTCAACCTCAATTACAGACTCGATAAAATATACGACTGGATTGACAATTTCCGCAAGCTCGGCATCAACACGATTGTCTTCAATCCCGTTTTTGAGAGCACGCGCCACGGCTATGACACTATCGACTACTACAAAATCGACAGCCGTCTCGGCGACAACGCTTCATTCAAGAAAATCTGCGATACCCTCCACAAGAACGGTATCCGCGTAATTCTCGACGGCGTTTTCAACCACGTCGGACGTGATTTCTTCGCCTTTAAGGACGTTCAGAAAAACCGCGAGAGCTCACCCTACTGCTCATGGTTTATGAACCTCAACTTCGGCGGCAACAACCACTATAACGACGGCTTTTGCTATGAGGGCTGGGCGGGTCACATCGACCTCGTAAAGCTCAACCTTGACAACAAGCAGGTCACAGACCACCTTATCGGAGCCGTTAAATTCTGGATCGACGAGTTCAAAATCGACGGTCTGCGTCTTGACGCCGCGGACGTTATTAATCTTGATTTCTTCAAGCAGCTTCGCAACACATGTATCAGCGTAAAGCCTGATTTCTGGCTCTACGGCGAGGTTGTCGGAGGCGACTACAACCGCTGGGCTAACGAGACCACCCTCCACTCAGTCACAAACTACGAGTGCTACAAGGGCATCTACTCCAGCCACAACGACCACAACTACTTTGAAATCGCTCATTCCCTCAACCGCCAGTTCGGCAACGGAGGAATTTACCGCAACATCTACACCTTCAACTTCGCGGATAACCACGACGTAAACCGCGTCGCGAGTATGCTCAAGGAGCAGGAACACCTCCTGAACGTCTACACTATCCTCTACACAATGCCGGGCGTGCCGTGCATTTACTACGGCAGCGAATGGGGCATCAAGGGCACCCGCACGCGCACAAGCGACTACGAGCTGCGCCCCTGCCTCGATATAGACAACATTCCCGATCCTAACTACAAGCTTTACAACCACCTGTGCAAGCTCGGCAGAATCAGAAAGGCTCTGCCCGCCCTGCAAATAGGCGATTTTGAGAATGTTAACATCCGCAACGAACAGCTTGTATACAAGCGCAAATGCGGCAATCAGTGCGTATACGTCGCGCTCAACCTCAGTCAGAACCCGTATGAGATCGACTTCAACACCGACGGCGGCGGATTCCTCACCGACGTGCTCACGGGCGATAATTTCAGAACCGAGGGCTACGCCAGGATCCCGCTGGAGCCGTTCTCGTCGAGAATACTTCTCCTCGGCGACGGAAACGTTGAGATAACCGCCGACGACGGCGACGAGCTTGTCGAGCCGATCAAAGAAACAAAGCAGATCCTCAAGCCCGAGCCCGTTCAAATCGCGAAATACCGTCATTACAAGGGCGGCGAGTACGAGGTGATCGGAATCGCCAAGGACTGCGACACCGAAAAAGAGGTCGTAGTATACAGAGCGCTCTACGGCGACAAGGTTATGTGGGTACGCGACAAAGAGGAATTTGAGGAAATAATCGAGAGAGACGGCGTAAAGCTGAGAAGATTCACGCGTATAGACTAAAAAATCAGCCCCTTGGAACTCCAAGGGGCGTTTTCATATCCGATTATCGGCAAGATATATCAGTCTTTTTTATTTCCGACCGAATACGGATTCTTGTTTTCCTTAACGATGTCAGCCTCAGCCGTATCAGCTCCCCAGCGCGCGAAAACTATCACAAGATACCACAGCAATCCGCCGAGAAGCCACGCCGCGAGCGTAAGCCAGAACCAGAATATCGGCAGTCCGAACACAAAGTGACAGATAAGCGTCGCCCACATCGGCACCGAGCATACCCACGAGCTGACCCTCAAAAACAGAAAGAATAAAAGTCCCGAAACAAAGCCTACGAATCTACTCATATCTTTTCCTCCGAATTATATTAAACAGAATAAATGCGGACAAGCAAAGACTTGTCCGCAATTTCATTATCAGGTTGTTTCAAGCAGCTTGCCGAAGATAAACTTGGCGAACTTCTTGCGGCAGAGATCCATATCGTTGATCTGGATACAGGAGCCTGCCACGGGGTCGGTGTAGTATGACCACAAGCCATCCTGCGGGATCGTGTACTGCTTAACCTTGTACTTCATATAAGACATAGCGTGAGTAACAAGTCCCGTGATCTCATCCTTCTTGAGATTTGTTGTTACCAGAGGACCTACGTCGGATACCATCTGGATAATCTGCGGAAGAGAAGCGTTCCTTACGCTGTCAAATACAGTCTCGAGAAGCTTTCTCTGACGTGAGGTACGATCCCAGTCGTCGCCGCCCTGAACACCCTCGTAGCCTCGGTCACGCGCGTACCAGAGAGCCTGCTGACCTGTA
This sequence comes from uncultured Ruminococcus sp., assembly GCA_902773035.1. Taxonomy (GTDB): domain Bacteria; phylum Bacillota; class Clostridia; order Oscillospirales; family Acutalibacteraceae; genus Ruminococcoides. The sequence goes on from CACYDB010000008.1 coordinate 34,349, forward strand.
AGAGTGATCTTTCCGGCTTTCTCTTCAAGGAGGTGAGCCTTGTTTGTCTGATGGTTGATGTACATCTGATAGTTGATGTACGCGACCTCGTCGGCGTCGAGCTCTATTTCAAGACCGCCGAGAACGTCGATGATCTTCTTAAAGCTTGTGAAGTCAACAACTGCGTAGCGGTCAACCTTAACGCCGAAGTTAGCTTCGATCGTGCGTATTGAGAGCGACGCGCCGCCCAGCGAGTAAGAAGCGTTCATCTTGTTGTAGCCGTAGCCGGGAATATAAACGTAGGTATCACGCTGGAAGGATGTGAGCTTGATGCTCTTTGAGTAGTTGTCGATGGACGCCATAATCATTGAGTCGGAGCGTCCCGTTGAGCCCTTGGAGTGATTATCCTCACCGAAGAGCATAACGTTGAGTATTTTTGAGTCGGAGAGCAGGTCGGTATCCGTAACCGCCGTGTTAAAGTCTCCGGGCTCCTCACTGCCCTCAGCCTTAGTGGCGGCAGTTGCTTTTGTAGCCTTTGTTTCGTCGCCTGCGAACTGAAGTGAATCAAGCGCGTTGTAGTAGTAAATCATTCCCGCGCCGGAAACCATACAGAGTACAGCCAGAACTATCGCGATAGCGCGGCGGACTCTGCCCTTTTTCTTGTACAGCTTAACAACCTGTGTGCCTGAGTTGATGTCAACAAAGTCGGAATGGTTGTCAGCGGTGTTTCTTGTGCGTGCCATTATAGCATCCCCTTATTATCTGAAATTTCCTATAATTCGACATTATAATATAGGATAGTATAACATAGTACAATACGTGTTATTATTCCATAAAAGAATATAACTCTATTGTCATATTTTCTATACAATAAAGTAGTGTCGAAAAACGGGGAAAAAGTTTCAGATTTTTTTATTTTTTTCTCTCGAGCAGATAGGTTTTATTTGAAAATAACCGTCTCTTGTCCCGACAGAAAAGGCTCTGCTATAGATTACCTTGGCTATTCTCTAATTTAACTTCTGCTTGAATATCCCGACAGAATCGCTCTGCTTTGGGTTACTTCGGCTGTTCTTTAATAAGGTTCCTGCTTTGCATAACAAAAACAGATACTTGCAGTGATAAATTATGTTCACAGAAAAGTGTTAATTATTTTGTGATTATTCTATAAAAATATGTCAAGTTTTTTACACATCGAGATATTGAATACTTTTAGAAAATATAGTATAATATAAATTATTTAAGAAAGGTTTTCATAAATGTTTCCAGTTGCAATATTGTAATATATAACCATATAAAAGGAGCATCACAATGAAAAAAGTTTTTACTTTAATCTTTTCGATTGCATTGATTTTTGCAATGATTATGAGCGTTAATTCTTTAAGCTACACTATCCCCGGAAGCGGCGGCGCTCCCATAGTCTTGAAGTTTTATATTGACGAAAACAAGACGGACACTACGTCCTTTACTCAGATGAATCTAAGGGTTAATTGGCGCTTTGGAATCACCTCTCATATAAAGGGAGGATTGATTAAAGCCGAAAGCGGCGTTGAAAACTCAATTATAAAATCTTCCGAAGATAATACAAGAGGAAGAACATCTTTTACTTTCAACTCGGACAAAGGAATCACACTAGACCCCGGAAAGCCCTTTTTAACAATAACCTTTTCATCAAAAGCGGAGTATAATAACCTGAACGTACAATACTATATTGTCGGAGATTTTTTTGGTATTGACGGGAAAAACTACGCGGATAAGAATATTATAACTACAGAATTAAGAAACGATAATTCAAGCGAGGAAACAACATACGCAACACAAGGCGTTGTAACAAATATAAATATTGAAAAGCTGACGGGAGTAGCATACGAGGAGCCCGTCGAAGAAACAACAAGCATTCAGCCGCAAGCTACTGAACCAAGTGAAACCTTTACCGCTACACAGCCTGTCAGGAAAACTACAGAAGCAGCCGAAAAGTTATCAAAGAAGAAGATAAACCCGATGACGGTTACGGTTAAAACCAAGACAGTTAAGGCAAAGAAGCTCAAGATTAAAAAACAGTCCGTTAAGCCGCTTACTATTACAAAGGCTCA
>CACYDB010000009.1 GCA_902773035.1 uncultured Ruminococcus sp.
ATCATAAAGCCGTAGATTACGCGGTGAAAGGTGAGTCCGTCGTAGTAGCCCTTCTTAACGAGGCTTACAAAATTATTAACCGTATTCGGAGCGATTTCGGGATAAAGCTCCGCCTTGATAGTTTTTCCGTTATTAATAGTAAAGGTTACAATAGGATTGCTCATAACAGTAGTCCTTTCGATAGATTTTCTACTATTTTATAATATTTTTCGATAATTATCAAGTTTTATTTGTAATTTCGGAAAAAGTGTGTTATTATATAAAGGCGTTAGTTAAGACTAATTAAAAATATGAGACGAAGGTGCGACAATGAAAGTAAAAGAATCAGCAGAAGATTATCTGGAAACTATACTTATACTCGGCAGTTCAAGGGAGCACGTCCGCTCGATTGACATAGTAAAGCATATGAATCTGAGCAAGCCGAGCGTCAGCGTGGCGATGAAGAAGCTCAGACAAAACGGTTATATCAGTATGGACAGCGAGGGATATATCACCCTTGAGGACGAGGGCAAAAAAATCGCCGAAAAGATTTACGAGAGGCACGTATTTATTTCGCAGTGGCTGCAGGATCTCGGAGTATCCGAGGAAACCGCGAGAAATGACGCGTGCAGGATCGAGCACGTCCTCTCCGATGAGACCTTCTCGGCAATCAAGGGCAAATACGGCGGAAGTCGCTGCAAGGACTGCGAAGGCTGCAAATAATCTTACTAAACCGCGTATGTCCCGCTGTCAGCGGGCCTTACCGCGTGATATTCCGAAAGACTGTAAACCGAGGTGCAAATCACCTCTGTCTTTACGGTCTTTTTCTTTTTGATATACGCTCGGCAGGTTCTTGTTTTACAGCTCTCGCCGTATCTCACATCATAATTTTCGGAATACATCCTGATATTATCGTATTTCTTTGACCTTACGCCGTAAATACTCACCTCGAGCGTCCTGCCGCTCAGACGGCTTTCGATAAACATCGGGTAGCTTGACCTGTTTTTCAGCTTCAGGTCAAGCGACGGATAATCAATCGTCGCGTCCTCACCCGCGAGGGTGTAGCCCGAAGCCCAGTGGTGATTGTGCCGCTCGACGATATCCATACCCGAAAGAACTGCCGCGCGGAATATTGTCGTACTCGCCTGACATATCCCGCCGCCGACTCCCTGAACCAGCTTTTTTCGCAGGATAACCTCAGCTTTTCTATAGCCGTTGGCGGTTGAATTTGTATTTCCCGTGCGCGAATTGAACGACCACGTCTCGCCCTTGTCTATGCGTGAGCCGTTGCAGGCATTAAGCGCGAGTCCCATATTGATCGTGGCATTCTCGGTATTGTAGGAAACGGATTTTTGCGTTGTAAGCCTTTTATATCGTTTTCTCAGCTCACGGACGGTAGTTTGCGGCTTGATCGTATCGACGATCGTCCTTATCTCTCCGACCTCACGCCTGTTTTTGAGGAAGGTCATAAGCTGATTGTAAAGACTTATCCTGTCCATACTCAAGCCGCTTTTCTCCTTTTTAAAGACAAACCGTTTCTTTGCGAAGGGTCTGAACTTCCTGACCTCAGCGTTTGAGGGCTTTTTATCGGTACCATCGGCGATTTTCCCGACAGCTTTTCTGACAGACTCAGACTCGGGACGGAAGTTGATTTCAATATTTCCGAGGCCCGACCTCGCCTTCTCCAGCGCCTCCGCGTAATCCAGAACATAGCCGAAGTCCGCCTGAGTAAGATTATAAAGCTTCTCCCCCGCTTTGACCGTGAGGCTGAACTTATACGGAACGGTTTTGATGTATTTGTCGAGCTTTTTCTGAGCCTGACTGTAGCTCAGCCCGCCGATTCTGACTCCCTGAACAACCGCCGTATCAGGAAAAACATCCTTTCTTTTTTCTTTACAAGAATTAAGAAGCAGCGCCGCGGCGGCAATTACCGAAAATATCGCCGCGACCACTGCCGCGCGTTTGATTATTTTATAAAAATTCAAGCCGTACTCACCCCTGTTAGCTTGTGAGTACGGCTTAATATTATTTGTGGAACTATTTGTAATTTTCAAGGAAGCTTCGCCGCTCGTCACCTGTCTTGATACCGGGGAAGGTATCAACATGGACGTTGTGAATACTGTTGAAAATGCTTTTCTCAATATTCGGATTATCGCGTTTGAGTTCTTTAATAAGATTTTTGACCTCAAGCCGCTTACTGTCGCCGATACCGTCGCCGCTCTCGGAGCAGTTTTCGGTAAATCGGCAGGCGCACTGTAGAAAGTCAAGGTTGTTGTAATTCTTCCACGCGATAATACTGTCCTCGTGAACCTTGTAGAGCGGACGAATAAGCTCCATTCCCTCGTAGTTTTTGCTGTGAAGCTTGGGAATCATACCCTGAAGCTGAGCGCCGTAGAACATCGACATAACCG
>CACYDB010000010.1 GCA_902773035.1 uncultured Ruminococcus sp.
GCTCGACTTAACCGATGAAGCAAGCCGCGTTTTCCTGCAAAATCAGATAAAAAATCTTGAAAATAAGGCAAAGGGGGACTCATCCCTACTGCCGCTTATAGAAAAACTAAAGGATAAAATGAAATGAAAATCAAGGAAATCATAGATTATATCGACAGCTTCGCGCCGATGGATACGGCGATGGAATTTGACAACGTCGGACTTCTCGTCGGGAATGAAAACGCCGAGGTCACTCGCGTTCTCGCGGCTCTCGACATCACCGTCGGGGTGGTAGATGAAGCTAAGGAGCTGGGCTGTGAGCTTATCATCAGCCACCACCCAATCATCTTCTCTCCGCTCAAAAGCGTTGACAGCGGCGACGTAGTATACAAGCTGATCGAGAATAATATCGCGGCGCTGTGTATGCACACCAACCTCGATCTGAGCGCTGAATTCGGCGTGAACACCTGCCTCGCGGACGCCGTCGGAGTTAAGAATTACGCCTTTGTCGAAGGAGAATGTCTTTTGATCGGCGAGCTTGACGGCGAAATTTCCAACGCGGAGTTCGCGAAAATTGTCAAAAACAGTCTCGGCTGTGACGGGCTGAGATACACACTCGGGGATAAGCGTGTTAAAAAGGTCGCGATTTGCTCGGGAAGCGGCGGAGATCTGGCTCCATTGGCTAAGGATTGCGGCGCGGATGTACTGCTCACGGGCGAGATCAAGCACCACGATATTCTTGAGGCTGACAGGCTCGGCATCGCGGTTATCGACGCGGGTCACTTCAAGACCGAGAATATTGTTATCGCTCCGCTGTGTCAGAGGCTGAGCGGAAAATTCGGCGGAATCGAGTTTATTCCGAGCGTAAAATGCACGGATGGAATTAAATATCTGTAACGGAAAAGGTCGGCTCAACTGAGCCGACCTCTTTGGTTATTGTCCGTTATTTTACATATTCGATGTGATTTGAATCAACGTCGATCACGAGCGACAGTTTATCGTTATACTTTCCTCTCAGGAACTTGTCCGCGTATGAGTCCTTGTAGACTCGGAAGGTGAGCAAATCGTCCTCCTCGGCGTAAACGCCGTCAAGATACATACGTCCGATGTTCTTGCCGAAGTAGATCGACATATCATCCTCGTAGCTTACGTCGTCCAGAGCCTGAGCCGCGACGTATTTAGCGCTTTCGGAGCAGTCGAACTTCTCTCTGTCCTCGTTGAAGATGTAAAGCAGCCACGATTTATTTTTGTTGTACAGAGCGTCGCTTTCGGAGGAGTACCACGGGTTTTTGTCGCTGACCTCAAGGTGAGCGACCTTGGCGCTCTCGAAATCGTCGTTCTTATCCTTGTCCCAGTACTCAACCGATTTGAACGCCGCGTTGCTGATGTCGCGGACGGTTGAGGGAAGCTTGAGAGTGACGTCAACATCATCAGGCACCTTGGAGAGAAATCCCGTTTCAACATACGTTTTTTCTTCGGATTCCTCATCCTCGAGGATACTCATAGCGCAGCCGCTGAGCTTAATGACCTTCTTGCCGTCGAGCTTTTCGGGAATATCGACGGTGAGCTTATCATTCTTGACCTTCTTTTTGTCGTAGACATATTCGTTGATACAAACGCCGTCCATATAATCGGTAATCATAAAGTCGCCGACTTTTCTTATCGCCTTGTTGTAGCTTTTGATATAGTCCTCGGCGATCGACTCAAAATTGAGCATAAGCCCCGCGTCGCTGTCCTTGTAGACGTATTTCGGGTCGATGGAAAGATAGCCGTAGGTCACTTTGCCCGAGGCAGCCTTTTCACTTGCTTCGCCGCCTTCGCTCTGTTCGCTCTCATCAAGGCTTGAATTTGAGAACAGCTCAAGATAATCAAGTCCGTCGTAGAAGCCGAAGCTGCGCAGACTGTTGTATTTTACTGCCTTGGCGTCAGCGTCAAAGGCGGGATCGACGTCAACCTCGCCGAGATTTTCAACCATTTCGTACTCGTCGTACATACCGTATTCGGCGCCTGTTTGCTCAGCCTCAGTCGCCTTTGGCTGAGAAGCTTTGTCCTGAGATGAACAAGCGCAAAGGCTCAGCGCCATTGCCGATATAAGTAATAATGAAAAAATCTTTTTAAAGCTCATTTCCATTCTCCTTTGTTTAGGAATTTCAAAAGTTTCATTTCATTATACAATACCTGCGGCAAAAGTACAAGCTTTCGGGAGAAATTTTTATATTGTTTTAAAGTTAAACTTATGCTTCCTCGCGTATTTCTCAGCGGAGGAGTTTTTCTTTGCGTAAATTGTAAAGCCTTTAACCTTTTGCCACGTACCATCAAGGTAAAAACCGAGCGCGTGATCCTTGATTTTCATCTTAGCATTTTTAACGATTACTTTTTTGAGCTGCTTACAATCTGTAATCGCCATACCTTCAATAGTGAGAAGATTCTTTGAAAGCTTCACTTTTTTAAGCTTATTACAGCCGACAAAAGCATATTCTTCAATCTTCTTTACGGTTTTCGGAACGGTAAAGCTAACGGTACTTTTCTTGGGCGGATAGCAAAGGAGCGTTGTCTTGTTCTTATTATAGAGAACGCCTTTCTTCGCTGAAAAATAATTATTTTCCTTATTGACTGTAAGAGACTTTAATTTCGGGCAATACCAAAATCTCGCATCTTTAAGCTTTTTGTTAAGGTGAAGCTTTGTAATTCCGCTGCCGGAAAAGGCGTCCCACTCAATTGTTTTAAGGTTTGCGGGGAGCTTGAGCTTTTTAAGGCTTATACAATCGCGAAAGGCATAGGCTCCGATAGTTTCAAGCGAGGACGGCAAAGTTACCGAGCTGAGTTTTTTACAATCTTTAAAAGCTAAGGGAGGTATTGTCTCGATTCCGTCGCCGAGTACAACCTCATTAAGATTAGTGCAATGATCAAAAACAAGGTCTTCAAGCTCAACAACAGTATCGGGAATTACAACCTTTTTTACGCTTTTATTATCGGAAAAGCCGCCGAAATCGAGCGCGTCTCTGTCCTCGTCAAAATCGTCCGAATCACCCCAGCCGATTTTAAAAACATTTTTTCCGTCGATTTTTGACGGAACCTCAACGGTGGATTTATTCCCGTAGTATCTGATTATCTGCACATCGCCGTCAACGTAAGCGTAAATATAGCCGTCCTTTCTATGTAATTTGGTTTTGGCGGCAGCGCTCACAGCAGAAAAAGCACTTATTGAAGTAAGCATTATACAGAACGTTAAGAATAATGTAATAGTTTTTTTCATATTGATGACCTCCTTATTTGGAAAAAGTTGATTTTTAAAAAACTAATTTAATGTACTACATAAAATTTTGTTTATTTGTCAGCAGTCTTATCGGCACATTCTGTAAGTTGATTCAGGCTGTCGTAGGTGTATTCGGCAATTTTTACAATGAAAAAACCTTTTTAAATTTCATTTTCATTCTCCTTAATTTCAGGGATTTCAAAAAGTTTCATTTCCTTATACAACACCGTCGGCAAAAGTACAAGCTTTCGGAGAAAAATTTTACATAAGCTCGTATTTGATCTTGTTTTTCTTAGCGTATTTATACGCGGCGGAGTTTTTCTTGCACCTGATTATCGTGTTCTTGTTTACGCCGCCGTTGGTGCCGCATTCGCCGTAGAGTATTCCGATTGCCTCCTTACCGATTTTCTTGACCGTGGGATAAATCGTGATCTTACCTAAATCCGCCCCGAAGAACGCTGACGCGCCGATGTACTTTACGCTTTTCGGAATATTGATTTTACTAAGGGAGCACGCGTCGCAGGCGCCCTTTTCGATACGCTTGACAGTATCAGGCAGCTTGATCCTGTAGATCTGAGCAAAGTAGAACGAGTTACTGCCGAGGGTTTTTAAGCCCTTTTTAAACTCCACAGTGCCTATACTCGAGTGAGCGAAAGCGCCGTTGCCGACGCGCTTGACCTTGCCTCCGACGACAACCTTTTTCAATCCCGCTCCGTGAAAAGCGTTACCTCCTATGCTGCTTACTTTTTTGGGCAGCTTAAAGGTTTTCGCCTTGCGGCTGTTGGGATAGTAGAGGAATTTAGTCCGCTTTTTATTGTAAAGCAAGCCGCTTTTGGTCGAGAAATACTTGTTGCTCTTGGAGATTTTGAGCTTTTTGAGTGATTTCGGGAAAACTCCGAAGGTGGATTTTGCAAGCCCGAGGTATTTAAGATTCTTGGGCAGGGTGAGCTCCTTGATATTTGTTTCGGTAAACGGGTCTCCCTCGATGCGCGTGACTGTCGAGGGGATTTTCAGACTTTTCAGGCTGTCGCAGTAAAAGAAAACGCAATCGCCGATTTTCTTTAAGCCCTTATGCAGTTTAACCGTCTTTAAGTCGAAGCAATAGGCAAAGCAATGGTCATCAATCGTTTCCACA